>JAEZHS010000051.1 GCA_023436825.1 Pseudomonadota bacterium
TGTCGAGCATGCCCTCGAGCGAGAACTCGCGGCCGATGCCGCTCTGCTTGTAGCCGCCGTAGGACATGCCCGGCACCTGGCCGAGGCCCTGGTTGACCTGCACCCAGCCCGATTCGATGGCGTGCGCGGTGCGCAGGCCCGTGCCGATGTCGTGCGTCCAGACGTAGGCCGCGAGCCCGTAGTGGCTGTCGTTGGCCATGCGGATCGCTTCGGCCTCGTCGCTCCACCGGATCGCCACCAGCACCGGTCCGAAGATCTCCTCGCGCGCCAGCCGCCAGTCGTTGGAGCGGTCAGCGAATACGGTGGGAATGGCATAATAGCCTTCGCTCAGCGGACCGCTCTTGGGCGGCAGGCCGCCGAACACCAGCTTGGCGTCGGAGCGCTTCAGGCCCTCGTCGACATACTTGCAGACCTTGGTGAACTGCTTGTTGTTGATGATGGTGCCGATGTCGGTCTTCTCGTCGAGCGGATCACCGATCTTGAGCGACGTCGTCTTCTTCTCGAGCTTGCCGAGGAAGGAATCGAAGATGTCCTCGTGCAGGAAGAGGCGCGAGCCGGCCGTGCAGCTCTGGCTCTGCCGCGTGAAGCGCATGGCGGCGATGATGCCGTCGACCGCCCAGTCCTCGTCGGCGTCGGGATAGACGATCGACGGGCTCTTGCCGCCGAGCTCCAGCGACACCGGCACGATGCGCTCCGCCGCGGCGCGCATGACGATCTTGCCTACCTCGGTCGAGCCCGTGAAGGAGAGCTTGCGGACACCGGGATGATTCAGCAGCGGCCCGCCCACCTCCTCGCCGAAGCCGGTCAGCAGGTTCAGCACTCCAGGGGGGAGGAACTGCTGGCAGATCTCGGCCAGCAGCAGCACGCCGACTGGCGCATCCTCGGCCGCCTTCATCACCATGGCGTTGCCGGCGCACAGCGCGGGCGCGATCTTGAGCGCCGCCAGCATGACCGGCGCATTCCACGGGATGATGGCGCCGACCACGCCCAGCGGCTCGCGGCGCGTGTAGGACAGCACATGCTCGCCGAGCGGGATGGTCTCGCCCTTGAGCTCGCTGCCGAGCCCGCCGAAATAGCGGAAGATGTCGGCGGTGAGATTGGCCTCGCCGCGCGCCTGGGTGCGCAGCGCATTGCCGGTCTCGAGCGCGATGGTGCGCGCCATCTCCTCGGCGCGCGCCTGCAGCGCCTCGGCGATCTTCAGCAGCACCTTGCCGCGCTCGCGCGGCGGCACCTTGCGCCACTCGGCATAGGCTTTGGTGGCCGCCTCGACGGCGCGATCGACGTCGGCGGCGTTGCCGCGCGGGACTTCGGCGACTATGGTCTTCTTGGCGGGGTTCTCGACGGTGAAGCGCGCGCCCGAGGCGCTGTCGACCCATTGGCCGCCGATCAGCATGCCCTTGGGGGAAACGGAGTGAGCCTGCGGGTTGCTCTGCGTAGTGGTCATCGACATGCGGGTCCTCCGGGTACAAAAACGGCCCGGAGTTTGGCCCGCATGTCGTGACGCTACAAGGCTGAGCGAGCCTTACGCTGCTTGCGCGAGGGGCGTCGCCAGCGCCTCTTCCGCACTGAGCGTGCGGGCAACGGCGTGGACCGTCGCGGCGATGCGTACCGCAGCCTGGATCTGCTCGGGGGAAAGGCCATGCTCGCGGCAGACCTTCTCGTGCGCTTCCAGGCACATGCCGCAGCCGTTGATGGCCGAGACCACTAGCGACCACAGTTCGAAGTCGACCTTGTCGACGCCGGGCTTGGCCATCGCGGTCATGCGCAGCTTGGCCGGCAGGGTCTTGTAGTCCGCCGCGTGCACCAGGTGCACGAAGCGATAGTAGATGTTGTTCATCGCCATCAGCGACGCCGCGATCTTGGCGGCGTTCAGCGCCTCGGGCGTGAGCTCGGCGCCGAGGGCGTCGACCACGGCCTGCGTGGTCGGCGCATGATTGGCCGCAAGCGCGGCAGCGACGAAGCTGCCGGCCTTCTGCTGCGGACTGAGAAGCTGCTCGGACGCCAGGCTCGACAGGTTGAGCTTGAGGTCGCGGGCATACTCCGGCAGCCGGTCCTTCAGAACATCGATCGACATGGTTGCCTCCTTATGCGGCCTTCAGGACCTCGTCGCCCTTCTGCCAGTTGCAGGGGCAGAGCTCGTCGGTCTGCAGCGCGTCGAGCACGCGCAGCACTTCCTGCGGATTGCGGCCGACCGACAGGTCGTTCACCGACACGAAGCGGATGATGCCCTCGGGATCGACGATGAAGGTGGCGCGCAGGCAGACGCCCTCGCCCTTGTCGAGGATGCCGAGCTCCTGCGACAGCTCGCGCTTGATGTCGGCCAGCATGGCGAACGGCAGAGCCTTGAGGTCGGCATGGTTCTGGCGCCAGGCCAGGTGCACGAACTCTGAATCGGTCGAGACGCCGTAGACCACCGCGTCGCGCTCGGCGAAGTCCTTGTTGATCTTGCCGAAGGCGGCGATCTCGGTCGGGCAGACGAAGGTGAAGTCCTTCGGCCAGAAGAACACGACCTTCCACTTGCCGGCATCGCTCTTGTCGGACACCTGCTTGAAGGCAGTCTTCGGATCGGTGCTCACCACCGCCTTGAGGTCGAAGGAAGGAAACTTGTCGCCAATGGTCAGCATGAAACGCTCCGTGAAATGGATTAGAACGTTTCTAATATGCTGCGCCCACATCTAATTGCAAGTCATTCGCAGAACTATTTCAATGAAATAATTATTAATTATTTTTCAATGACTTACGTTTCCGCTTAGCCGTCAGCTCGCCGTACTTCATGCCTTCCAGCTTGATGCCGTCAGGGTCGAGAAAGAACACCGCGTAGTAGTCCTCGTAATACTCGTCGGCCGGGTCGACGATCTTCACACCCTCTTCCTCCAGGAACGCCTGCAGGGCGTCGACGTCCTTCCGGTTGCGCAATTCGAATGCGTAGTGATGCAGGCCGACATCGCCGATGCTGTACTTCTGGCGGCCCTCGGCCGGCGCGATCCAGTAGCGCGTCTTGCCGTTGGTCCAGCCGATCGTGCTGGGATACTCGTCCGAGATCTCGAACCCCAGGAACTCGAACAGCCTGCCGTAGAAGGCCTTCGACCTCTCGTAGTCTTTGACGCGGATGGAAATGTGGTCGATGCCGACAACCTTACAGACAGGCTTCGCCATGGCGTCCCTCCAATTCCTGTGGTCACAACGGCACCGATGTCGGATTGTTGCCCGACGCACAGGTGAACGGGGGCAACCTCATGGGCACATTCTCCAGGACGCTGGGCGTGCTGGTGCTGGCAAGTATCGGATCGTTCGGCGAAGCGGCCACCGCCCAGACCATCGAGCAGCTGCGCGACAGCAAGACGCTGCGCATCGCTTATGGCGCGGACTCGCCGCCCTTCTCGTACCTCCCGGCGGGCAGCGCCGCGACCGCCGCGCCGAGGGGCTATTCGGTCGATCTCTGCCGCGCCATCGCCGACAAGCTCAGGGTCCAACTCGGCATTCCCGATCTCAAGCTTGTCTACGTGCCGGTGACCTCGGCCGATTGGTTCGACGCCATCACCGGCAACAAGGCCGACCTGCTGTGCGAGTCCGCGACGGCGACGCTGCAACGCCGCGCCATCGTCGACTTCTCCATCCCGATCTTCATCGACGGCGCCAGCTTCGCGATCGGCCCCGACGGTCCGCGCGATGTCAGCCAGCTCAACGGCAAGAGGGTCGCGGTGCTGTCGGGCACCACCACCGAGCAGGAACTGCGGCGCGCACTCGGCGGCACGCACGTCGACGCCGAGATCGTGCTGGTCAAGACCAACCAGGAAGGCGTCGAGATGGTTGAAAAGGGCCGGGTCGCGGCCTACTTCGCAGACCGCGCCACGCTCACCTTCCTGCTGCGCAAGGAGAAGCAGTTCGCCAACCTGCTGCTGGCCGACGCCTATCTCAGCATCGAGCCGATCGCCTTGGCGCTGCGGCGCGGCGACGGCGACTTCCGCCTCGCGGTCGATACGGCGCTGAGCCACATCTACCGCCGCGGCGAGATCGTGCAGATCTTCAAGGGCGCCTTCGGGCCGCTCAATACGCCGAGCCAGCTCCTGGGCGCGCTCTACCAGATCTCGGGCTTGCCGGACTGAGCGCCAAGCGCCATTTCCTACGCCATGCGTTTGTCCGTTCTCGATCAGTCGATCGCCGTCGCCGGCCGTCCCCAGGACCAGTCGATCCGCAACACCGTCGCGCTCGCCAAGCATTGCGAAGCTCTGGGCTACGAGCGTTTCTGGGTTTCCGAGCATCATAACCATCCGACCATCGTGGGCACTGCGCCTGAGATCGTGATTGCGGCCATCGCCGCCACCACCGACCGCATCCGCATCGGCAGCGCCGGCATCATGCTGCCGCACTATTCGCCGTTCAAAGTGGCCGAGGTGTTCCGCGTGCTCGATGCCCTGGCGCCAGGCCGCATCGACATGGGGCTGGGTCGCGCGCCGGGCTCCGACGGACGCACCGCCTTTGCCCTCAACCCCGCGGCCAACGAGCGGCCCGAGCATTTTCCCGCCGACGTGCGCGACCTGCTGGCGTGGGTGCATGGCGAACCTCTCGTCGATCGCCATCCCTTCGCCGCCGTGAAGGCCTTCCCGCAAGCCGACACCGCGCCCGAGGTCTGGATCCTCGGCAGCTCCGACTACGGCGCCCAGGTCGCGGCCCTGTTCGGCCTGCCCTACTGCTATGCCTGGTTCTTCAGCGACGGCGCCGGCGGCGAACGCGCGATAAAGCTCTACAAGGAGAAGTACCGGCCGAGCGCGCGCCACCCCGAGCCACGCTCGGGCCTCTGCGTCTGGGCGCTGGCCGCCGAGACCATGGAAGAGGCGCAGTACCACTTCACGTCACGCGCGCTCTCGCGCATGAACCGCGACCGCGGCATCCTTGTGCCGCTGGACACACCCGAGGTCGCCGCCGAAGGCCTCAAGGCCTTCGACCCCGGCCGCGTCGAGCGCTTTCGCCAAGAGTCCTTCGTCGGCACCGGGCCCGAGGTCGCGGAGCGCATCGAAGCGCTGAAGAACCATGTCGGTGTCGACGAGATGGCCGTCGTCACCTGGACCCATGACGAGGAGGTGCGGCGGGCAAGCTACACGCATCTCGCCCGCGCCATGGGTTTTGCGCCGAAAGGTTAGCGCGCCTCGGTCCAGCTCTCCGAGAACGCCAGCGCGCAGGTGCTGAACGGCCGGCCTTCGCGCTCGCGCTTCCACGGCGTGCCGCGCGCCTGGTTGCCGTTGATGGTGAGGCGTGCGCCCATCGCCGGGACCAGGACGGTGCAGACGCCGTATTGACGGTTCTGCGGTGGCTGGTTGGGCTCGGTGTGGATCAGCAGCGGCTCGCCGATATCGTGCCAGGTCATGGCGATGTCGGCGTCGTGCGCCTTGATGTGCTCGGTCCAGAAGTAGCGCGGATCGCCCGACTTTGAGAAGGCGGCGTCGATCACCGGGATCGTCGTGTCCTTCAGCTCGGCATTGAGCATGCCCTGTACGGTCTGCTGGAGCCAACGCGCCATGGCGATGTTGTCGGAATAGATTCGCCAATGGCCGTGCGTCAGCTCGCTCTTGACGTAGAGCACGTGCCCGGGACCGGCCGGGCAGAACAGGATCCGCCAATAGCTGGCGTCGGTCGAATTGGGATCGCCGTCCTTCTCGGACAAACGAATGAACGGGTTCTCCCCGGTCAGGATCAAACGATGCGGATCTGCGACAGGCATTCTCTTCCCCTTCCGGAACCGGCCGACACAAGTCGGCGTTCTGCATGGTTGCAGGCGAGGAGCCTAGCAGGAGGCCGCAAAAATGCGCGAATTGTTTCGTGGCGTTGCCGCAATCGTGGCGGGACTTCTGGCAGCGACCATCGCCTGCTCCAGCGCCATGGCGCAGGCCGAACCGCCAGCGCGAGTCGGACGGCTGGCCTTCATCGACGGCTCGGTCTCCTTCCACGACGACCGGCGGGCCGGCTGGGACCAGGCCATCCTCAACACGCCGCTGACCAGCGGCGATGCGCTATGGACCGAGCCGGGCGCGCACAGCGAGATCTCCCTCGCCGGCACGCGCGTGCGCCTCGATGGCGCCACCCAGCTCGACGTGCTGGCCCTCGACGACAGCCAGACCCGATTGCAGCTCGCGCAGGGCCGCATCGACATCAAGACCTTCGACTTCGATACCCGCCTGCCGTATCAGATCGTCACGCCGCGCGGCACGATCTCGCTGCAACAGCAGGGTGACTACTATGTCGAGGCCGGCTCGACCGAGGACCCGACACGGCTGGGCGTGCGCTCCGGCGCGGCGCAGATCGAGAGCCTGAACGGGCAGGTGCTGGCGGTGCGCGCCGGCGAAGTCGGCGAGGCGCTGGGCGATTCCGGCGCATTGCAGCTTCGTACCATCAAGACCATACCGCCGGCGCCGCCGGCCTACTGGGCCAATCGCGACCGCCAGATCGTCTATGACCCGCCGCAGTACGTGTCGGCCGGCATGGTCGGCTACGAGGATCTCAACGCCTACGGCGACTGGATCAATGACGGCGGCTACGGCCGCGTCTGGGTGCCGCGCGCCGTGCCGAGCGGCTGGGCGCCCTACCGCACCGGCCACTGGGCCTATATCCAGCCCTGGGGCTGGACCTGGATCGACGAGCAGCCCTGGGGCTTCGCGCCGTACCATTACGGCCGCTGGGCCAACAGCCGCGGCCGTTGGGTGTGGGTGCCGCCGCAGCGCGAGCCGCGCCCGGTCTATGCGCCGGCATTGGTCGCCTTCGTGGGCGGCGTCGAGCTGGCGGCGACCCTCGCCAATGCCAGCGCCGCGCCCGTCGGCTGGTTCCCGCTGGGACCGCGCGAGGTCTACGTGCCGCCCTACACGACCAACCGCGACTACTATCGTCGCCTCAACCGCTCGGCGCGCATCGACGATCGCATCCTCGACGATCGCTGGCGGCGCGCGCAGCGGCAGGAAACATGGACCGATCGCCGAGCCGCCTGGGCGAACCAGCGCTTCGCCACCGTGATGCCGTCCACCGCCTTCATCCGCTCCGAGCCGGTGTCACGCGCTGCGCTGCACGTGGCGCCGGAGAAGATCGCGACTGCGCCCGTGGCCCCAGTCGCGGCACCGCCGGCGCCGACGGCGTCCATGGTCAGCGCCAAGGCAGCGCCGGTCGCTCCGAGCGTGGAGCCGAAGTCCGTCGACGTACCGGTCGCCAAAACAGCCATCGCCGCCATGCCTGCGCTGGCGAGGCCAACGACGACCGAAACGCGCGGTGCGCCCGGGCCGAAGACCGCAACCGCGCAGCCTCAGTCGCCTCCCGGCGACGACAGGGGCCGCTTGGCAACCCCGCCGCTTGCGCCTCGCCAGGGTGTGGCACCCCCAGAGCTCAAGGGCACTGTGACTCCAGTCCCCGTTCAGCCACCACGGCAGCAGCAGGGGGCACCTCAACCGCAAGTCCGGGACGCCGAGCCACCGAAGCCCGCGACGCCGCCCGTCGCTGCGCCCAGGCCGCCCGAACCGCCTAAGCAGCAGGCCGCACCGCAGCCGCAAGCGCGACCTGAAACGCCGCGCGCTGTCGCGCCGCAACAGCAACCACGCCCGGAGCCGCCCAAGCAGGCTGACCCGCCGAGGCAACAGGCAGCGCCACAGCCGCAGGCGAGACCGGAACAACCGCGTCCACCGGCACCGCAGCAGCAGACACGCCCGGAGCCGCCGCGACAGGTCGAACCGCCTCGCCAGCAGGCCGCCCCTCCGCTGCAGCAGCAGCAAGCACCGCAGCGCCAGGCCGAACCGCCTCGCCCGCAGGTCGCGCCTCAGCCGCAGCGCCAGGCCGCGCCGCCGCCGCAACAGCAACATCAACCTGCTCCGCCCAGGGCGCCGGAGCAGGCGCAGTCACCGCGGCCGGCGCCTCAGCCGCGCGGCGACGAGAAGAAGTAGCTTCGCACAGCTCTCTTAGAGGACCTGATTGCGCAGGCTGGATTTCTCGTCCCGCCACAGCCGCTCGAGGTTCTCCATCAGGATGTCGAGCACGTTGTCCTCGTAGGCCCGCGTCTCGCCCGCCGTATGCGGCGTGACGAAGACGTTGGGCAGGGTCCAGAGCGGCGAGCTGGCCGGCAGCGGCTCCTCGGCGGTGACGTCGATTCCCGCCGCCCAGATCCGGTTGTTCTTCATGGTGTCGATCAGGGCGGCCTCGTCGGCCACCTTGCCGCGCGCCGCGTTAACGAACACCGACGAGGGCTTCATCGCCTTGAAGGCCGCCGCACTCATCAGTCCGGTGGTCTCAGGCGTGAGCGCGCAGGTCAGCGCCACGATGTCGGCCTGCGGCACCAGCTTCACCAGGTCGCCCATGCCGTGGATCGAATCGGCGCCGTTCTCTCCCTGCGAGGGATCGCGGCGGATGCCGATCACCTTCATGCCGAAGGCCTTCGCCAGCAAGGCGAGATGACTGCCGATGCGGCCCATGCCGACGATCAGCAGCGTCTTGCCGCCCAGCTCGTCCTCACGCTGCGTCAGGTCGCCCAGCATGCCGCGCCACATCTTGCGATGCTGGTTGTCGCGCGCCTCGGGCAGGCGCCGGTACAGCGCCAGGATCAAGGCGATCGCGTGCTCGGCCACGGCACGGGCATTGACGCCGGCGGCGCTGGCCAGCCGCACGCCCTTGGCGCCGAGCTGTTCCTTGGAATACTGGTCCATGCCCGAGCTGATCGACTGGATGAACTTCAGCTTGGAGGCGTGAGGAATCAGGTCGTTCTTCCACATGCCCGAGGCCACCACGATGTCCGCCTCGCCGATGCGCTTCACCAGGTCGTCGTAGGCCCAAACCTGGAAGTTCTTGATGCCGGTCTTTCGCAGATCGAAGCGCGCCTGCATCTGGTACGCGGCGTGGGCGAAGCAGATCGTCAGATTTTCCTTGGACGGAAACATTTCTTGGAAAACTCCTCTAACTCCTGCGCTCGCCGATGGTGCTGTGGAAGCGCGACAGGAACGATGCGGTACGCGGGTTCTTGGGCCGGAGCAAGACTTCTTCCGCCCGCCCCTGCTCGACCACCTGGCCAGCATCCATGACGACCACCTGGTCGGCGACGTCGCGGGCGAAGGCCATCTCGTGCGTCACCACGATCATGGTCGTGCCGTCGGTGGCGAGCTGCTTCATGACGTCCAGCACCTCGCCGACCAGCTCGGGGTCGAGCGCCGACGTCACCTCGTCGAACAGCATGATCTCCGGCGCCATCGCCATGGCCCGCGCGATGGCGACACGTTGCTGCTGGCCGCCCGACAGGTTGCGCGGAAAGCGGTCGGTGAAGGCTGCGAGTCCGACCTTGGCCAGAAGATCGCGGGCGACGGTCTCGGCCTCGGGCTTGGCCAGCTTCTTCACGATGACCGGGCCCGACATCACGTTCTGCAGCGCCGTCATATGCGGGAAGAGATCGAACTGCTGGAACACCATGCCGATGCGCTCGCGGAAGCGCGCCAGGTCGCGGCCGTGCGGCATCGAATGCTTGGCACTGAAGTCGATGCGCCGGTCGCCGACCTGGAGCGTGCCGGCCGACGGCTCCTCGAGCAGATTGATGCAGCGCAGGAAGGTGGACTTGCCGCAGCCCGACGGGCCGATCACGACGACGACCTGACCGCGGTCGACCTCGAGCGACACGCCGCGCACCGCCTCGACCGTGCCGTAGCTCTTGCGCAGCCCCTCGGCCTTGACCATCACCTCGCTGCTACTGGTCAACGCGCGCCTCCAGGCGGGCGGCCCACAAGGTCAGTGGGTAGAGGATGACGAAATAGGCGATGGCGACGCTGGTATAGACTTCCAGCGGCCGGAAGGTGTCGGAGACGATGATCGAGCCGGTGTACATGAGGTCGGGGATCGCCACGACGTAGAGCAGCGAGGTGTTCTTGAGCTGGATGATCGACTGGTTGACGAACGGCGGCACCATGCGCTTGGTGGCCTGCGGCAGGATGATGTGGCGCATCAGCTCACCGCCGGTCATGCCGAGCGCGCGCGACGCCTGCCATTGGCCCTTGTCGATCGAGATGATGCCGCCGCGGAAGATCTCGGTGGCGAAGGCGCCCATGTAGAGGGTGAGGCCGAGGCCGGCGGCGAACCAGTCCGGCAGCTCGACCTGCAGCACGATGGGCAGCGCGTAGAAGAACCAGACGATCTGCACCAGGAGCGGCGTGCAGCGGAAGATTTCGACGTAGTAGTGGACGGGCAATGTCACCCAGCGGCTGCGCACCAGCAGCAGCAGGCCGCAGATCACGCCGATGATCATGCCGCCGACCACGGTTCCCACGGAGTAGGCGAGCGTGACGCCGAGCCCCTTCGCCCACAGGTGGGTGTAGCTGAGGACGAGCCCGAAATCCCACTTGTAGGCGGCGGCGAGGATCATGTCAGAACCGGTCGGGACGGAACGGCGCCAGGTCCACCGTCGTCGGCTTGCCGGTTGCAAGTTCAGCAACGAGCTTGCCGGTGATGCCTGCCATGGTGAGACCGAGATGGTCGTGGCCGAAGGCCAAGAACACGTTCTTGTGGCGCGGTGAGCGGCCGATCACCGGCTTGGAATCGGGATGCGAGGGCCTGGGGCCCATCCACTTCGAGGCTGGCTCGCCCTTCAACCCGGGCACCAGTTCCTTGGCGTGCCGCGCGATCATGTCGGCGATGCGCATGTCGGGCGGTGCGTCGGGCGCTGCGAACTCGGCGACGCCGGTGGCGCGGATGCCTTCGTGCATGTGCGCCAGCGAGACGCTGCGATCGGCCGACACCAGAGCGCGCCTGAGCCCGAAGTCCTGGGCGGCAAACATCACATGATAGCCGCGCTCGGCTTCCAGCGGCACCGACGTGCCGAGCTGCTGGGCGAGCGGCCGCGACCACACGCCGGCCGCCAGCACGACGGTCTCGACATCGAGCGGGCCGCGATCGGTGACGATCTTCGTCGGGCCCTCGCCGCCGATCTCGAAGCCCCGCACCTCGGCGTTGACGATCTCGCCGCCGCGGCGGACGAAGTCCTTGGCCAGCGAATCGCACAGCCGCCACGGATCGATGGTGCGATTGACATCGGGCAACGACACGGCCTTGACGATCTTCTTCGACAGCGCCGGCTCCATCTGGCGCGCCTCGTTGCCGTCGAGGATGTCCATGTGCACGCCATGGCGCCGCCGCAGGTCGAGGGCGTAGGCGGCGCCCTGGAACGCCTCCTCGCTCTCGAACAGCATCATCAGGCCGTCATCCTTCACCCACTGCTTGGCATCCGACCCTTCGATCAGGGGCGCGTAGCCGGCGTGCGTGTGCACCAGCAGCGAGTTGCGCGCGGCGGCGATCTCCTCGACGCGTGACGGCCGCGCCGCTGCGATGAAGCGCAAGAACCAGGGCAGCGCGCTCGGCACGTGACTCCAGCGCAGCTTCAACGGCGACGTGGAGTCGAACAGCATCTTGGGCACCTTCTTCAGCACGCCCGGCATGGCGAAGGGCACGCAGGAGGCGGTGCCGAAGCTGCCGGAGTTGCCGAAGGAGGCCTTCATGCCCGGCTCGCCTTTCTCGACGAGCCGGACCTTGAAGCCTTCGCGCTGCAGATGAAGCGCACAACAGACGCCGACGATGCCGGCGCCTATCACGGTAACGGACTTGGCCATCAGGACGGGGCCATCAGTTCGGCTGGAACGAGACGGTTGACGGGATCTCCAGGCCTTCACGCTGCAGCGCCGCCTTCATGCGCGCCTCGTTATGGCCCAGCAGGATGTTCCACTCCGCCCAGCGGTTTAAAAACTTCTGCCAGCGCTGGTCGTCCTCCAGGCGCAGGCCGATATAGCCCGGCAGCGCCACGCGCGGCGTCGGATTGACGAAGTCGCCCAGCCCCGGGTTCTTCGCCTTGGCGACCATCGAGTTCAGCACCGTCGTGGTGAAGGCATCGGCGCGTCCCGACGATACGGCAAGCGCGATCTCCGCCGCCGATTTGAACTCCACGCGCGTCGCCTTGGGCGCCATCTTGCGCAGCAGCAGCTCGTCGGAGGTGCCGGTCATCACGGCGACCTTGACGCCCTCCTTGTTGTAGTCGGCCCATACCTTGCCGTTGAACTTCGGGTTGTTCACCGTCACCCATTCGATCCAGTAGATCGGGCCCGCGAAGTCGATGGCGGTGGCGCGCAAGGGTGTCGCCTGCAGCGCGAAGTTCATGTCGACCTTGCCCGACTGCAACGACAGCACGGACTCGCCGAAGCCGCCGACCTCGACCGGCACGAACTTGACCTTGAGCTCGTTGGCGATGTCCTTGCCCATGTCGACCATGGCGCCGACCCATTCGCCGCTCGCCTTGTCGCGCATGAAGTAGGGTGAGTACTCGAAGATTCCCATGCGCACCTGGCCGGTGCGCTTGATCAGGTCCCAGGTCGATTCGTTCTTGGGCTGCGCCCGCGCCGGCGCCGAAACAGCGGCGGCGGTGACGGCAGCAGCAGCAATGGCAGTCGCGGAAGCGACATCACGACGGCGGATCCCCATATCCCTTCTCCTCTCAGCCGTTGTTCGTCTTGCTTGGACCGATCTTCGCCGGTTCTGACACTCGAGGAGGCAAACGCGCGGCAAAAGTCTGGTGTCGGCTTCGGCGCGCGTCAAGCATCCCGCGGTTGAGGCCCATGCACGATGTGCGCCAAGGAACCAATGTCACGTCAGGGTTTCGACCGCATAGTGCTTCACGCGATCCTCGTCGACCGCGATGCCGAGACCGGGCGTGCGCGGCACGATCACGCGTCCGTTCTCGATGGGGAACGGCTCGGCCAGCAGGTCGCGCTCGAGGAAGTACTTGGCCTGATAGAACTCGCAGCCCAGCGAAATGTTGGGCGTGGCCGCGATCACATGCGTACCCGCGAGATGGGCAATGCCGGTCTCGAACATGTCGCCGCCGTAGCAGGCGATGCCGGCGGCCTCGCAGATCGCCGCCACCTTGCGGCCGGCCAGCATGCCGCCGTGCTTCATGATCTTGATGCTCACGAGGTCGGCCATGCGCTGCGACGCGACCAGCAAGGCATCAGTCGGGGTGAATACGCTCTCGTCAGCCAGCACCGGCGTGTCAAGCGCGCGGGTGATCTCGGTCAGGGCCGCACGATGATGGCCCGGCACCGGTTGCTCGATGAAGGTCGGCTTGAAGGCCTCGACATCGCGTAGCTGGCGGATGGCGTCGTGCGTGACCATGCCCTGGTTGTAGTCGATGCGCAGGTCGGCATCGGCCGGCAGCTCCTTGCGGAAGCGCTCCATGCGCTCGAGGTCGGCGGCATGGCCTGCGAAGCCGGTCTTCATCTTGAACAAGCGCAGGCCTTCGCCGTAGAGCCGCTTCACCATCTCCATGTCGCGATCGACGTCGGGATCGGCGACGGAGAACGACAAGGGAATGTCGTCGCGGCAGCGGCCGCCCAGAAGCTCGGCGACCGGCAGGGCGGAAGCCTGGCCGACGATGTCGAACAGCGCCATCTCCATCGCCGCCTTGGCTTCGGGATGGCCGACGACGGCGTGATCGGCGTCGTGCATGAGCTGTTCTACGCGGAACGGATCGGCGCCGATCAGGACGGGCCGAAGGTAGACGTTGAGCGCGGCGGCATTGGCCTCGATGGTGCCGGTGAACACCGCCCAGGGCGCCGCGTCGCCCCAGCCGGTGATGCCGGCGTCGGTTTCGAGCTTCAGAATGGCGTTCTTCACTGAGCCCGCGACGTCGCCCGAGCCGTGGCGGCGCATCAGGCGCACCGGGATATCGGTGATGTAGACCGTCGCCGCCGTTATCTTGATCTGCTTCATGCGTTCCCCCGCTTCCCGAGAGCCAGTGTATCGCGCACTATGCGTGCCAACCATAATGGGGAACCAACATGCGCCGTAACCTGCTCCGCGAATGCCTGAATGCCGGGAAGCCGACCGTCGGCACCCACATCCTGTCGGCCTGGCCGACGCTGGTGGAGCTGATCGGCCACTCCAAGCAGTACGACTACGTCGAGTTCACGGCCGAGTACGCGCCCTTCACGATGCACGACCTCGACAATCTCGGCCGCTCGTTCGAGCTCATGAACATGGCGGGCATGATCAAGATCGAGCAGACGCAGTATACGCACCAGGCGATGCGGGCGATCGGCGCGGGCTTCCAGAGCGTGCTGTTCGCCGACATACGTTCGGTCGAGGACGCCAGGCTCGCCGTCGACGCGGTGCGCGCCGAGACGACGATGGTGCGCGGCGTACGCGGTCGCGGGCGGCTCGGCGTCGGCATGCGCCGCGACGTCGGCACGGTGCGCGAGGGCGGCACGCCCGCCTACGTCGACGCCCTGAACGAGGTCGTGATCGCCATCATGGTCGAGAAGAAGTCGTGCGTAGACGACCTCGACGCCATCCTGTCGGTACCGGGCATCGACATGGTGCAGTTCGGCGCCTCCGACTTCTCCATGAGCATCGGCAAGACCGGCCAGTACGGCCATCCCGACGTGCTGGCCGCCGAGACCAAGACCATCCAGACCGCGCTCAGGAAGGGCCTGCATCCGCGCGTCGAACTGCGCGATCCCAGCCAGGCCGGGCGCTATCTCGAGATGGGCGTAAAGCATTTCTGCATCGGCTGGGACGTCCGCATCCTGGCGGACTGGTGGGACACCAAGGGCGCGGAGATGCGCAAGCTCCTGAGCACCAAGCCGAAGAAGGCCGTGGCGAAGGCTGCACCGGCGTCAGCGCGTGCGAAAGGCAAGGCCAATGGCCGGGGGGCGGCGCGCGGCAACTACGCCTAGAACAGACCACCTTTGGGGAGACGGAGACAGCAAAGGAGTCGGCCCCGTGTAGTAACGGGCATCCTGGAATGGATCTGTGATCAGGTCCCCTTTCTTCAACGCGTCATGGATGCGGTCGGCAATTTTGTCGTTGTCCGCCGCGCCCTCGGCCAGTCGACGCCGGACGGCGTTGCATCCCCAAGCCCCATCGGTGGCCTTTCTCGGGTTAGTTCCGTATAGGCGCGCGTGGTGTTCCGCCTCGTTCCAGTAGCGCTCGAACAGCGTAGTGTATGGATTCATCGTTCTTCTCCAAAGTCAGCGGCGGCACAAAGGAGCAGAGTGGCTCCACAAACTTGTCCGCAATCGGCGCTACTCACCAAGGCTAACCATTGCTTCGCGGACCTTCATGATGAGAGCGCGATCAACCATGGTGCATTCGATTGGCTTGAACGTGCTGGGCAAGGCCAGCACCGTCCGGTGCTAGGTACAGCTGGCCTGGAAGCGCATTGATTTGCTGCACGGCCACAAAGTCACCAAAAGCCAGCTCCGGGAGTGTGGACAATCTGCGATTGTATTGTAGTAAATCCCATTACTCAGGAGAGTGCTCCGGACTCCGTTTGCAACGCCTTATCATATAACAACTATAGTGCTCTTTGGCAAATACTGATGTTTTCGAAACGCGTAACCCCTGTCAGCATTGCATGCATGTTTCCAAGGACCACATTCTCCCGGCCGGTCAGGCCGCGCCGTCCTGCGCTGCCGCCGGCCGAAAGGTCCGAGCCCAATGGATACGCAGATCGCCGCCGATGAACTGACCGCTGCCTCGCCACCAGTAGCCCCGCGGCGGCCCTCGCAGCGTACGATGCACGGCATAACGGTGGTCGATGACTATGCCTGGCTGAAGGACGCCAAATGGCAGGAGGTGCTGCGCAACCCGGCCCTGCTCGACCCCGACATCAGGGCCTACCTCGAGGCCGAGAACCGCTACACCGAGACATTTCTCGGACCCTTGAAGGGGCTGCAAGCGACGCTGGTCGCCGAGATGCGCGGCCGCATCAAGGAGGACGATTCGAGCGTGCCGCAGCCCGACGGGCCGTTCGCCTACCTGTGGAAGTTCCGCGAAGGCGGCCAGCACGAATCGATCGGCCGCATGCCGCGCGACGGCGGCGATGTCCAGATGCTGCTCGACGGCGACGCCATGGCCAAGGGCCTGCCGTACTTCGACTTCGGCGGCACGCGGCACTCGCCCGACCATCGGCTCGAAGCGTGGAGCGCCGACGTCCGCGGCTCGGAGTTCTTCACCATCCGCGTGCGCGACTGGCAGACCGGCGCCGACCTGCCCGACGTCATCGAGCAGACCAGCGGCAGCGTCGTCTGGAGCCTCGATTCGACGTTCTTCTATTACGTCAAGCTCGACGACAATCATCGGCCGTTGCACATCTATCGCCATCGCCTGGGCACGCCGCAAAGCGCCGACGTCCTGGTCTACGCCGAGCCGGACAACGGCTGGTTCGTGCGCGCCGAGGAAAGCGCCTCGGGCCGCTTCTGCATCGTCGCCACCGGCAACCAGGAGACCTCCGAGCGCTGGCTGATCGACCTCGCCGACGCCGATGCCGTGCCGCGCCTCGTGGCGGCGCGCGAGAGCGGCGTGCGCTACGGCGTCCACGACCGCGGCGATCAGCTCTTCATCCACACCAACCAGGGCGGCGCCATCGACTTTCGCATCGCCGTCGCGCCGCTGGCCACGCCCGACCGCGCCAACTGGCGCGAGCTGATCCCGCATCGGCCCGGCACCTACATCATCAGCGTGTCGCTCTACGCCGGGCATCTCGTGCGGGTGGAGCGCGCGAATGCGCTGCCCTCGATCGTGATCCGCGACCTCGCCGACGGCAGCGAGCACGTCATCGCCTTCGAGGAGACGGCCTACTCGCTCGATGTCACGGAGGGCTTCGAGTACGACACCACGCGGCTCCGCTTCTCCTACTCGTCGATGACGACGCCGATCGAGATCTACGACTACGACATGGCGACCCGCCAGAGGACCCTGCGCAAGCGCCAGGAGATCCCGTCGGGGCACGATCCGGCCAACTACGTCACGACGCGCATCATGGCGCGGGCCCAGGACGGCGCGCTGGTGCCGGTGTCGATCCTGCATCGCCGCGGCCTCGTGCGCGACGGCCGCGCGCCCCTGCTTCTCTACGGCTACGGCTCCTACGGCATGGCGATGCCGGCCTCGTTCTCGGCCAACCGCCTGTCGCTGGTCGATCGTGGCTTCGTCTACGCCATCGCCCACATCCGAGGCGGCTCGGACAAGGGCTGGGGCTGGTATCTCGACGGCAAGCGCGAGAAGAAGGCCAACACCTTCGACGATTTCGCCGCGGCCGCGCGTACGCTGATCGCCGAGCGCTACACCTCGACCAAGCGCATCGTCGGCCATGGCGGCAGCGCCGGCGGCATGCTGATGGGGGCTGTCGCCAACCGCGCCGGCGAGCTCTTCGCCGGGATCGTCTCGGAGGTGCCGTTCGTCGACGTGCTGAACACCATGCTCGACGACAGCCTGCCGCTGACACCGCCGGAGTGGCCCGAATGGGGCAATCCGATCACCGACGAGGCGGCCTTCCGCTACATCCTCTCCTACTCGCCCTACGACAACGTGACGGCCAAGCCCTATCCCGCGATCCTGGCGATGGGTGGATTGACCGATCCCCGCGTCACCTATTGGGAGCCGGCCAAATGGATCGCGCGGCTGCGCGCCACCATGACCGGCGGCGGCCCTGTCCTGCTGCGCACCAACATGGGCGCGGGCCACGGCGGCGCGGCCGGCCGCTTCGATCGCCTCGAGGAGGTGGCGATCGCCTATACCTTCGCGCTTGCGGTCACGAGCAGCGTCACGAGTACCGTCACGGGCACGTGACCACGCCGCGATAGGTCTGGACAGGGCTTCAACTGACGGTTCATCCTTCCATCGGCTAATGGGAGGGAACCAACAATGACTGATAAAGCCAAGTCTGGGCGTAATACACGTCGCAAGTTCCTCAAGGGCGCCGCCGTCGCCGGTGCCGCCGTCGCCACCCCTGCCGTCGTGCACGCGCAGGGGCCGATCAACATGCGTTGGCAAAGCACCTGGCCGTCGAAGGACATCTTCCACGAGTTCGCTCAGGACTTCGCCAAGAAGATCAACGATATGACCGGCGGCGATCTCAAGATCGAGGTGCTGCCGGCCGGCGCCGTCGTCCCCGCCTTCGGCCTGCTCGAAGCCGTGTCCAAGGGCACGCTCGACGGCGGCCACGGCGTGCTGGTCTATCACTACGGCAAGCAGACCGCGCTCGCCCTGTGGGGCTCGGGTCCGGGCTACGCCATGGACGCCAACATGCTGATGGCCTGGCACAAGTACGGCGGCGGCAAGGAGCTGCTCGACAAGCTCTATGCCTCGATCGGCGCCAACGTCGTGTCGTTCCCCTACGGGCCGATGCCGACCCAGCCGCTCGGCTGGTTCAAGAAGCCGGTGACCAAGCCCGAGGACCTGCAGGGGCTGAAGTTCCGCACCGTCGGCATCTCGATCGACGTCTTCCAGGGCATGGGCGCGGCGGTGAACGCGCTGCCCGGCGGCGAGATCGTGGCGGCCATGGACCGCGGCCTGCTCGACGCGGCGGAGTTCAACAACGCCACGTCGGACCGCGTCCTGGGCTTCGCCGATGTGTCGAAGATCTGCATGCTGCAGAGCTACCACCAGAACGCCGAGCAGTTCGAGATCATGTTCAACAAGGACAAGTTCAACGCCCTGCCCGACAAGATGAAGGCCATTATCGCCAACGGCGTCGAAGCGGCCAGCCAGGACATGCAGTGGAAGGCGATCGACCGCTATTCCAAGGACTATGTCGAGCTGCAGACCAAGGACAAGGTCCGCTTCTACAAGACGCCGGATTCGGTGTTGAAGAAGCAGCTCGAGATCTATGACGGCGTGGTCGCCAAGAAGTCGGCGGAGAATCCGCTGTTCAAGGAGATCGCCCAGTCGCAGGTCGCCTTCGCCAAGCGCGCCACGCAGTGGG
Organism: Pseudomonadota bacterium; assembly: GCA_023436825.1. The sequence goes on from JAEZHS010000051.1 coordinate 18,752, forward strand.
AGCAGGACACGGTGGTCAGCCGCAAGATGGCCTTCGACCACTACTTCGGCCCGCAGGCCAAGCCGATCAAGCTGTAGGGTGCGGGTGACGCAATATCGCATTCCTCCCCTTCGCGGTACCCGCGAAGGGGAGGTGCCCGCGGAGCGGGCGGAGGGGTCATGAGCAGCAGCACAGTTGCTCATGGCCCCTCCGGCCCTGCGGGCCACGTCCCCAGCTTCGCTGGGGAGGAAGCATGACGGTCGAACGCTTTCTCCACACCATCGACGGCATCAGCACCTGGGTCGGCAAGGCCGCCGCCTGGCTGATCATCGCCCTGATGGCGGTGGTCTGCCTCGAAGTCGTCAAGCGCTACGCGCTCAATGCGCCGACGGCCTGGATCTTCGACCTCAACAACATGCTCTACGGTTCGCTGTTCATGCTGTGCGGCGCCTATGCGCTGGCCCAGAACGCGCATGTCCGCGGCGACTTCCTCTACAGCTCGATGCGGCCGCGCACCCAGGCGCTGTTCGACCTGATCCTCTACTTCGTCTTCTTCTTCCCGGGCATCGCCGCCCTGCTCTACGCCGGCTGGGAATATGCCGGCGATTCGTGGCGCATCAACGAGCACTCCAACGTCACCGCCGACGGCCCGCCGGTCTACCATTTCAAGACCGTCATCCCGATCGCCGGCGCCCTGGTCATGCTGCAGGGCGTGGCCGAGGTGGTGCGCTGCGTCGTCTGCCTCAAGACCGGCGCCTGGCCGTCGCGGCTGAAGGACGTCAGCGAGATCGACGTCGTCGAGGAGCAGCTCTCCCAGAGCGAGCATGTCGACGAGGAGGCGCGCCAGGCCGCGATCGCGCGAGCGGCGCAGATCGACGAAGCGGCACGGCAGCGCGGCATGGGATCGGGAGACAACAAGATATGAGCGATCCCGCCCTGGGACTGCTGATGCTCGGGCTCATCGTGGTCGTGATCATGATGGGCTTCGCCACGGCCTTCACCCTGATGGGGCTCGGCATCGTCTTCGGCTTCATCGCCTTCTACACGCCGGGCCAGCCGTGGGCCGACAACAAGATCTTCGCCCTGATGGTCCAGCGCACCTACGGCGCCATGACCAACGACGTGCTGATCTCCATCCCGCTGTTCGTGTTGATGGGCTACGTGATGGAGCGCGGCGCGCTCGTCGACAAGATGTTCTACTCCATCCAGCTCGCCTTCCGCCGCGTGCCGGCGGCGCTGGCCGTCGCGACCTTGGTGGTCTGCACCTTCTGGGGCATCGCCAGCGGGCTGGTCGGCGCCGTCGTGGTGCTGATGGGCGTCATCGCCATGAACCCGATGCTGCGTGCCGGCTACGACGTGAAGCTCGCCTCGGGCGTGATCACCGCCGGCGGCACGCTCGGCATCCTGATCCCGCCCTCGGTGATGATCATCGTCTACGCCGCGGTGGCCGGGCAGTCGGTGGTCAAGCTCTACGCCGCGGCGATGATCCCGGGCTTCTTCCTGGCCTTCCTGTACCTCGTCTACATCATGGGCTGGGCGATGCTGAACCCCAAGATCGCCCCGCAACTGCCCGAGGAGCAGACGCGCGTGCCGGTGCCGGGCTGGGTCGGCCGCCTGCAGGCGGACTATTCGCGCAACGTGCTGGTCGGCCTCGTGAAGGCGGTGTTCGCGCCGGCCGGGGCCCGCGGCCTCACCGACGAGGGCAAGCCGCTCGGCTATCGCGGCATCCTCTACAATTTCAGCATCGCCCTGGTGCCGCTCCTGCTCTACGTCGCGACGTTCGGCGGTACCTGGTGGTACGTCGTGATCCACAAGAAGTCGATCGACGCCGCAGACACCGGCGGCTTGCAACCGCTGGGCGGGGCGGCGGCGCAGGCGGCCGAGGCCGCCGAGGAGGTCGTGCCGCAGGCCTTCTACATCTGGTTCGCCGTCCTGGCCGCGCTCTTCCTGCTCGCCACGATCCGCTACTACTGGCGCATGGACGCGGCGCGCTTCACCGTGCTGAAGCTGCTCAGCATCTCGGTGATGCCGCTCGGCATCCTCACGGTCGTCGTGCTGGCGGTGATCCTGTTCGGCATCACCACGGCCACCGAATCGGCGGCCGTCGGCGCCGCCGGCGCCTTCCTGCTCGCCTTCCAGGCGCGCACGCTCGACTGGAAGCGCACCAAGGAGGCGGTGTTCCTGACCGCCAAGACCACCGCCATGGTGTGCTGGCTGTTCGTCGGTTCGGCGCTGTTCTCGGCGGTGTTCGCCATCCTCGGCGGCCAGGGGCTGGTCGAGCAGTGGGCGCTGTCGCTCAACCTGACGCCGGTCCAGTTCATGCTGCTGTCGCAGGCCATCATCTTCATCCTGGGATGGCCGTTGGAATGGACGGAGATCATCATCATCTTCGTGCCGATCTTCCTGCCGCTGCTCAAGCACTACAACATCGACCCCGTGCTGTGGGGCTGCCTGGTGTTCGTGAACCTGCAAGCTGCGTTCCTCTCACCCCCCGTCGCCATGTCGGCCTACTACCTGAAGGGCGTCTCGCCGCCGCACGTCACGCTGAACCAGATCTTCGGCGGCATGATGCCCTACATGCTGATCGTCATCGTCTGCATGGTGATCATGTACCTATGGCCCGGCATGACGCTGTGGCTGCCTAATTACCTGTACGGCGGCTGATCAGAAGAGACTGCCTTTGGGGATCGGCAGGCCGTTGTTCCTGGGATTTGCTCGACTTCCTACTGGCGCACAACAGCGGATTCTCGATCCCTGGTGCCATGTAAGGCATGCTCGGCAGACGCAGGCCCATCGCCTCGACCAGCGTACAATTGACCGAATTGCTGTTGCCCGCGATGACTGGCGGCACTGGCGCGTCCCAGTCTCCTGGCCCGTTGAGATCGCGGCCCCATGGATTGTAGGTCAAGTTTTCTGCGGTTGATCTCATCGTGCGCATTCCTGGCCGCCTGAAAACCAGTTCCGGCGCTCGACCGGATAGCGAAGGTCAGCGCCAGGGCATCGCCGTCGTCGGGCGAGGCGAGCCCACGCTTGCGCATGTCGTCCTTGCGCTCGAGCCGGATGGCATCCGAGGCGTCGTAGCCGTAACCAAGGGGATCGAAGCGGAAGCGGCCGATGGTCTCGAATTGGTGCAGTGCTGTCGGGATTTCAGTCACGGTCATGATGTCGTGCGCTCTCGGCTGCGGCTTCCAGCACAGCGATATTGCCAACGGTATTCGAGGGCGCATCGTTGGGTGCGTCGTGCCACGTCTGACGACGGCGGTTGCGAAGCCAGAAGATGCAAGCTTGCACGCTGGGCGGATAGTGGACGGTGCTGGTGACCGATTTGAGTTCGCCGCCGAGCACGATTTCGCGCTCGACCTTTCGGTCGTAACCCACGGCGCGGCTATAGAGGCCCTGCGCCACTTTGGCGTCGGCAACGACGCGGCCGCTCCTTACGGCCTTGCCGAAATCGGCATGGCGCGCGATCCAGTTGTCGATGGTGCTCGGGCAGACATCGAAGAACCCGGCCAGCTCGTCGTTGGTCGCGCCGAGCAGGCAGTAATTGTGCGCCTGTTCGCACATTTCGGAATGGTAACTTGTGGGACGGCCCATGGTGGTCATGAACCAATAATAACTTCGGTTCGCTTTTCGAGCAAGGAAAATAACTCGGGTGAATTCGCTCCATCAGGATTTCGCTGGCGCGACTTTTTGGGCTCCAGAAGGGGGTACCAATAGAAGGCCCGACCCGTCGGGCATACCACATACAGATGACTGCAGTGCTGTCACTGAGGGCAGCAAGCCCGGCCCGGCCTAGCGATCCGACTGATATTCGGGATGTGCAACTCGTCGCGGAGCACCAGTCGACCCATATCGCGCGTCGCCCCACCAGGGCCGTATTGCGGGTCGGATCGAACGGGGGAGATACCTCGACGATATCCCCTCCGACGAGGTTAGGCCTCGCAGGCTGCGGATGATTTGTTGGCCCTCGAATGTGTTCAGTCCGCCAATCTCGGGAGCGCCGGTTCCAGGCGCAACGGCAGGGTCGAGGCCATCCACGTCGAAGCTGACATAGGTTGGGCCGTCTCCAACGACGGTCCGAATCTCCTTGAACAATCGACAACTACCTTTTGCCCTCCTCCGCGCCTTCAACCTCGAAGACGAGCTTCTGTATCCCGGGCTGCCGCTCGGGCGAGAGCATAACCGTTATCTTCAGGCGACCGTGTGCGCCAGCCAAGGTGAAGCGTCCACCGAGCGCATGTGTCGGCTCAATCGTCTCGACGGTGCCCTCGCCCAACCTCTTCTTCAGGTCGGCGAGCTCGGCGTTGCGCAGGCGCGGCGGTGTGTCGAGCAGCAGGTTCGGCGCGCACGCGTCGGCCACGTCCTCGATCCGGCCCGAGGCGTAGGCCACGACCACGGCGTCGACGGCGCGCCTGAGCGCAGGCGACGGGGCGACGGGCGGGCGCTTCGGCGCAGCCTCGTGCAGGATCTGCGCCAGAAGCGGCGTCAGCTTCGACATCGGCGCGTAGGTGCGGTTGGCGAAGGCGAACACGCCCCAGCCGCGGTCGGGCATCATCAGCACGTGCGACCCGTAGCCCGGCAGGCCGCCGGGATGATGCAGAAAGCGACCGAGCCGCTTGTCGCTCGCATTCATCAGGCCGTAGCCATAGGCGCTGGGCCGCGGCTCGGGCGTGTCGGGCTGGAAGGGCGGCGCGTGATAGAGCGCCATCTCGCGCACGCTGGCGCGCCGGACCGGCCCGGTCTCGGGATCGTCGCGCGCCGGCCACGCCGCGAGCAGGAAGGCGACCCAGCGCGCATAGTCCGGCACCGTCGTGACCAGCCCGCCCATGGCGCCGACCTCGCCATCCGGCTCGATGCGCTCGCGCGACCAGGCCTCGCCGTCGAGGCGGTAGCCGAAGGCATAGTCCCCGCGCGCCGCCGCGATCGCGTCGAAGGTCGTGCGCGTCATGCCGAGCGGCGCGAGGAAGAGTCGACGCACGTAATCCTGGTAGGGCTCGCCGCTCACGTTGGTCAGGACCCGGCCGAGCAGCGCATAGCCCAGGTTGGAATATTCGTAGGCGAGGCCCGGCGCGCGGGCGAACAGGGTACCGCTGGCGATCAGCTCGTCGAGCCCGGCCGGCGTCATGCCGAGCACGCGATCGCCCCACGGATCGTCGGTGACGAAGCCCGCGACGTGGCACAGCAGATCGCGCACCGTGACGGGCTTGCTGTCGGCGGTGGCAGGCTTCACCGCCGCAAACTGCGGCACGTATTCGGCGAGCGGCGCATCGAGCGCGACCTTGCCGGCGTCGCGCAGCGACAGGACCGCGAGCGCCGTCATGTTCTTGGTCATCGAGGCGATGCGGAAGGCGGTCTCCCGTCCCACCGGTCGCCCGGCCTCGCGGTCGGCCAGCCCGAGCGCGGTGACATGGACGAGGCGCCCCTGATCGACGATGCCCGCGACGAGGCCGGGGAGCCTGTGCTCCTCGGCGAAAGCCGCCGAGGCGGCGTCGATTTTGGCAAACATCGGACCACAATAGCGGGACTGAGCGGTGCGCGTCGCCTGGCCTGAGCATCGTCGAAGGGAGGCGTAAACCATTTCGCGCTAGCCAGCCACCTCCCGCCCCATCTTCGATATGGACCGCACGTAAATCAGCTCAGCGACCAGCTCGACCAGGGTTTGCGTGAGAATGACGACAGGCAATACGGGTGATGCCCCCGGAACGGCGAGCCCGAGCGGCAGGACAACCAGCGAATTTCGCGTCGCCGTGCTGAACGCAATCGCTCGACGACCAGCAGCTGGCAACCTGAACAACCATCCAACGGCGAGCCCTACGAAGGGGGCAACAACGGCGAACGCAACGTAGATCAGGGCGGCCTGAATGGCGCTCGACCTGGCGGCGTAGAGCTGCGGAACGACGGAGCAGACGACGACGAGCAGAACGATTGCGGTCGCCGGAACGGGAAGAAGCCCCAACCTGTCGACCATACCGGCCATTGAAACGCTTCTCCCCGCCCAGGCCTGGAGCGCTCCCGCGAGGAAGAGAGGCACCGCGATCAGCCAGACGAATGCGCGAACGAACGGCCCGGCCTCGATCAGGTCGCGCCCGGCTTCGCCCAGCAACAGCCCCAGATAGACCGGCAAGAGCATCATCTGCGCGACAAGCAGCAGCGGCGTCGCCGCGAGCAGCGACCGGGAGTCGGCGCGGCCGAGATGCGCAAACGTGACGACATAGTCGATGCACGGAGCGAGGAGCACGATCAGGACACCCAGCCGAAGCAGCGGATCGTGCGGGAGAGCCTGCACCAGGAGCGCCACGAGCAGGGGCATCGCGACAAAATTGGCGACCAGCAGCGCCGCCATGAAGCGAACCTGGCGGAACGTCCTGCTCAGCTCACCGAGAGGAACCTGGAGGAACGTCGCAAAGAGCATGACTGCCAGGGCGGGATTGATCGCCGCCTCGAGCACTCCCAGGCCGGGAGCGACGGTGGCTCCGGCAGCAGCCGCAATCACCGCACCGAAATAGATCGAGACCTGACGCCTTTCCAAGGCCTCTCGAATGACCGTCATCCACACCGCCGCTTGGGAGCGGTCGACGCAGTGCCCGCCAGATCATCCAGGATGACGCAATCCGGACCGGGGCCGCCGACACAATTGACATTGCAGCTTTCGACGAAGCCCGCGATGCCCCTCTCCGGCTCCCTCAACTCCCTCAGCTCTGCCCGCACTCGCGCCAGGTGCGCCTGGGCCAGGTCACGGGCCTCCAGGCAGGTACGCGATCGATCCTGCTCGAGCGCGACGAGCGTGCGCACCTGTTCGATCGAGAACCCGAAGTCACGGCACCGGCGGGTGAAAGTCAGGCGCACGTCGCTTTCCCCGTAGTGTCGCTGGTTGCCCTCCTGCCGATCCGGCTGCGGCAGAAGCCCGCTCTCCTCGTAGTACCGGATCGTCGGTGAATTCGTTCCGGTTCGTTCGGCCAGGTCGCCGATCTTCAGCCCGGACATGGGGTTCTCTTTCCGATCGCCTCTTGAACCTCAAGTTACTTGAGGCCCTATCTCACGACCAGCATCAAGTCACGGCCGCCTGGCCGGGAGCTGGAGGTATGACGATGAAGGAAGGAATCCTCGACCGTGCGAAGGCATGCGGCTCGCGCCGGACGAACTCGAGACGCGTCTGACATGGATTGCGCAACTCAACACACGAGCCTTGATCTCGTCGCGGCGATCCGACCTGGAACTGGTATTGGCGTATCCACCGCTCGCGATCGGCGATGTCGAGAGACTGATCGAATACGAGCAGGAGTGCTGTGGCTTCTTGAGCTTCCGTCTCGACAAGAGCGGAAACAACCTGGTCCCGACGATCACGGCGCAAGAGACGAGTCGCGAGGCGGCGGCCGATCTCTTCGAGCAGTTCGCCATCGGCATTCCGCAGAAAGCGCCCATCTGCTGCGCCGGAGGATGCGCCACATGATCGAGGCACGCGCGCCCATCAAGTCGAGGACGGCCCACGGCATCGACGGCCGTCGTTGCATGCGCCGTTTGCTGCGCCCTGTCCTTCGTCGCCCCGATTGCCGTACTCGCTTCCGCAGGCGGCATCCTCGCCTGGTTCAGCGAGAGCTCGAACTGGCTGATGGCGATTGCCGTCGCGGCCGTTGCCCCGGGCTGGATCTGGGCCGGCGTACAAAGCCGGCGGACACGCCGCAGGCCTGCCCGTGCCACGTTCTGGGTGTTGTCGCTCGCGTCGGCTTCGGTCCTGGCGGCCTGGCTGTGGGTTTCGCTCTGCTGACCGGGGCGGATCGCGCCGCGATGGCCAGACCGGACATAGCGAGCTTGGCTATGGCTACACAGGCTGAGAAAAGTATGCTGTGTCGCGGTGGGCAAACGCTCGTCCGACCTTGGGGGAGGCCATGGATCTCAACGCAAAGGTCGCGTTCGTTACCGGGGGATCGGGCGACATCGGAAAGGCGATCGCGCAGGCGCTCGCCCGGGCCGGCAGCGATGTCGTCGTCTCTTATGTGGGCGATGCCGGGCGGGCCGACGTGGCGGTCGAAGCCGTCCGGAAGGCCGGCCGGCAGGGCCACGCCGTGCAGCTCGATCAACGCGACCCCAAATCGATCGATACCTGCGTCGAAAAGGTGATGGGGCAGGTCGGGCGGCTCGATATCCTCGTCAACAACGCCGCGTGGAATATCGGCATCCCTTTCAGGGAGCTCGATGCGCTGACACCGGACATCTGGGATCGTGTCCTCGAGACCAACCTGCGTGGTCCATTCCTGCTTTGCCGGGCGTTCGCATCGGAACTCGGCCGACACAAGGCCGGCCGGATCGTCAATATCGCGTCGATCGCCGGACTTGCCCCGGCCGGCAGCAGCATCGCCTACGCGGCCGCCAAAGCGGCGCTGATCCATCTCACACACTGCCTGGCCGTCGCAATGGCACCGGATGTGACGGTGAATTGCATCGCTCCCGGACTGGTCGAAGGAACCCGCATGGCCGAGCGGCTGCCGGAGGAAGTGAAGCAAGCGGTCCGGTCCCAGGTCACCCTTGGACGAACGGGAAGCGCCGAAGACATCGCGCAGATGGCGGTAGCCTATTGCCGGGCGGAAAGCGTGACGGGCCAAACGATCGTCGTCGATGGCGGAGCCCCGATCGGGATGCGTTGACCTGCTGCGACAGTGGCGCCCGATGCGCGAAAAGAGCAGAGTCGCGACTGCAGGGGCGGCCCGTCGAAGCAGCCCGCGACGAATCCGATGCGCAGGAGGAACGCCATGAAAGCAGCAGCCGACAAGGTTCTGAAGGACGCGGTGAGCAAGGGCGACGTGCCGGGAGTCGTCGCCACCGCGACGGACGCCAAAGGCACGACCTACGAGGGGGGCTTCGGCAAGCGCACGCTGGGCGAGCCGGCCGAGATGACGCCCGACACCGTGGTGTGGATCGCCTCGATGACCAAGGCAGTCACCGGGGCCGCCGCCATGCAGCTGGTCGAACGCGGCAAGCTTTCGCTCGACGGGCCGGCCAAGGAGGTGATCCCGGCGCTGGGCGAAGTCGGCGTGCTCGACGGCTTCGACGCCGCCGGCAAGCCGAGGACGCGCAAGCCCAAGCGCGACATCACCCTGCGCCACCTGCTGACCCATACCGCGGGCTTCGGCTACGACATCTGGAGCCCGGAGATCGCCAGGTACATGGAGGCGATGGAGATACCGGGCATCATCAGTTGCCAGAACAAGGCGCTGACCACGCCCCTGCTGTTCGATCCCGGCGAGCGCTGGTTCTACGGCATCAACATCGACTTCGCCGGCAAGATGGTCGAAGCGGCGAGCGGCCAGAAGCTCGGCAACTACATGCAGGACAACCTGTTCGGCCCGCTCGGCATGGCGAGCACGGCGTTCCGCATCACCGACGACATGCGCGGGCGCCTGGCCAGGATCCATCATCGCGGCGCCGACGGCGCGCTCACCCCCGACCCCAGCATCGAGATTCCGCAGGAGCCCGAGTTCGAGATGGGCGGCGGCGGGCTCTACAGCACGGCAGGCGACTACCTCAGGTTCGTGCGCATGATGCTGAACCAGGGCAAGTCGGACAAAGGCGAGGCGGTGCTGAAGCCCGGGACGGTCGCCGAGATGTCGAAGAACGCCATGGGCGATTGCAAGGTCTGCCTGCTCGAGACCGCCGCCCCGCCCTTCTCCAACGATGCCGAGTTCTTTCCCGGCATCGAAAAGCAGTGGGGCCTTTCCTTCATGATCAACAATGCCGAAGCGCCGACCGGACGCTCGCCCGGGTCGCTGGCCTGGGCCGGACTCGCCAACACCTACTACTGGATCGACCAGAAGAAGGGTGTCGGCGGCGTCTACGCCACCCAGGTCCTGCCCTTCGCCGACGTGAAGTCGCTGCCGCTGTTCTACGCCTTCGAAAGCGCGGTGTACGGGCGGTAGGCGCTTCTGGCGGGCGCGCCACTCCGTGGCGCGTCATGCTCTTCCGGCCCGCGAGCCTCCGGCTCGCTAATGATTCATGAGCGCGCAGGGAGGTCGCGTCTGACGCGACCCAGCGCGCGGTCCGCAAGAGCATGATCATGAGCGGCCGGGACCTAGCGTTGCAACCGCAAGCGCTCCAGGAACCGGAAGCTGCTGGCGGCGCTCGCGAGTGGATCGGGCGAGTCGTCCTGCTCGACGAAGAGATGCCGCACGCCGGCGAGAAGCGCGGTGCGGACGATCTCTGTCATGCGCAGGACGCCGCTGCCCACCTCTACCGTGGCGCCGTCCGCGCCGAGGTCCTTCAGGTGCACCAACACGATCCGGCCCGCGCCGTTCTTCAAATGCTGCACGGGGTCCATCCCGGCCTTGGCGGCCCAGTACACATCGAGCTCGAGCTTGACGTCGTGCGGCTCGGTCTCCGCCATCAGCAGGCCGAACGGCGTCGAGCCGTCGTCGAACGGGACGAACTCGAAGTCGTGATTGTGGTAGGCAAGCACGAGGCCCTGGCCGCGAGCGGCGCGCCCGATCCCGGTCAGCGTCCGGCAGACCTTTTTCCAATCGTCAGCCGTCCGCCGCTGCCCGGCATCGACCGACGGGCACACCACCGAGGTCGCTCCGAGCGCTCGCGCTTCCTCGACGACGGCAGCGAAGTCTCCGCGGAGCCTGTCATAGCTTGCGTGCATCGACGGCGCCTGCAGCCCGTAGTGCTGCAGGCTCTCGCGCATCGAGAGCGCCGTGACGCCGGGCAAGCCCGCGAGCTCGACCTCGCGGTAGCCGATATCGGCAACACGCCTCAGCGTGCCCTCGACGTCGGCAGCGAGAGCATCCCTTACGGTGTAGAGCTGCAAGCCGGGGCGCCATGGCGGGCGAGGTTGCGCAAGAGCGCCGAGCGGCACGGCAAATCCCGCCAGCACGACCAGGAGAGATCGCCTGGAAGACGCTCCGGTGCGCCCGAAGCTCATCGGCGCGGATGGACGCGCGCCAGATGGGCGAGGCCGACGAAGGCCGGTGTCGGATGGACGATGACCGCCGTGGGGATGTGCGCGAGATAGCTCGACAAGCGTCCCTTGGCCTCGAACCGCTCGCGGAAGGCCGAAGCCCGCAGGAAATCGGTGAAGCGCGGTGCTATCCCGCCGCCGATGAACACGCCGCCGCGCGCGCCCAGCGTCAACGCGACGTTGCCCGCGACGCTGCCCAGGAAGGCGCAGAACAATTCCAGGGCCTCGCGGCTCACCTTGCAATCATCCGCGAGCGCATGAGCCACGATCTCGCTGCTGTCACGCTCGGGCACTGCCTTGTCGTCGACGCGCGCGATAGCGTGATAAAGCTGGATCAGGCCCGATCCGGAGAGCACGCGCTCGACCGAGACATGGTGGAACTGCTGGCGCAGGGCCAGGATGACGGCGTCCTCGCGCCGATTCTCGCTGGACAAAGTGGCGTGGCCGCCCTCCGTCACCAGGACGACCTCGGCCTCGCCGGCGAATACCATGGCCGCCAGTCCGAAGCCGGTGCCGGGGCCCATCACGGCCATGGTGCCGCGGTCGCCGGCGCGCGGCATGCCCAGGGTCACGATGTCCTTGGCGTGCAGGTCGGGCAGCGACCAGGCAAGCGCCTCGAAGTCGTTCAGCACCGCCACGTCGCTCATGCCGAGGCCCTTGGCGATGCGCTCCGAATCGACGATCCAGGCGGCATTGGTGAGCGCGATCCGCCCCTGGTCGACGGGTCCCGCAGCCGCGATCAGCGCCCGCTTGGGTGAATGGCCCTTGGCCGGCCCCTCCAGGAAGTCGCGCGCCGCCTCGATCGGCGAGCCGTAGTCCGAAACGGCATAAGTCTCGGACGCGGCAAGCTCGCTGCCTTCCAGCAGCGCGAAGCGGGCGTTGGTGGCGCCGATATCGGCGATCAAGGCGGGGGCAGCCGGTGTCATGCGTCGATACCTCCTTGCCTGCAGCACTGGTCCCGAACCGATGTTGACGCCGGGGAGCCATCGCGGGTTCCCGATCCAGCGGAACCTCCAGTACATTTACGGCCCAAGGAGAAACATCATCAAGTCGCGCCCACGATCTACTTCCTCGCCGGCGTTGCGGCGATCGCCGGGTTCCTGTTCGCTTCGGCCGGCGCCGCGTGCTGATGCTGGCGGGACCTGGGCTCGCCTTCACCTTCACGGTGTTCGCGGCGATCTGCCTGGTCGGCATCGCCTTCAGCCTGCTGCGCGTACCCGAGACCATGGGTTATTCTCTCGAGGCGATCGAGAAGCACCTGCGCTCGGGCGAGCCGCTGGCGTCGCTGCGCCGGGATACCGTTGTCGGTGTGACGGTGGCGGTTGCGGGCAAGTGAGCGGGCGGGGCTGACACTCGGAGGACGCACGATGAACGGCGCGCACAAACTCACGCTGGGGATCGACATAGGCGGCACCGGCCTCAAGGCAGCGGTCGTCGACGAAGACGCCCGGATGCTCACCGATCGGGTGCGCGTGGCAACGCCGACCGGGGCGCCCCCGGCGAAGTTCGTCGAGGTGCTGGCCGGGATGGTCGCCCCGCTGGGCGCCTTCGACCGCGTCGCCGTCGGCTTTCCCGGCGTCGTGCGCAATGGCCGGGTGCTGACCGCGGCGAACCTCGGCAACGACACGTGGATCGGCTTCGACCTCGCCCAGGCGCTCGAGGCGTCCCTGGCAAAGCCGGTGCGGGTCGCCAACGACGCCGACCTGCAGGGCCTGGCCGTGATCACCGGCAAGGGCGTCGAGATGGTCATCACCTTGGGCACGGGCTTCGGCACGGGCCTCTATCTCGATGGGCGGCTGGCGCCGCACCTCGAGATCGCCCATCACCCCTTCCGCCACGGCGAGACGTACGACGAGCAGCTCGGCAATGCCGCACGCAAGGAGATCGGCGGGGCGCGCTGGAACAAGCGCGTGGAAAAAGCGATCGGCAACATGCGGCGGCTGACCAACTTCGATCGCCTGTTCATCGGCGGCGGCAACGCCAAGAAGATCGACTTCGCCCTCGCGCCGGACATCACCGTCATCTCGAACGAGGCCGGCATGGAGGGCGGCGTCGCGCTGTGGCGGGATTGATCGACTAAGGAGCGAGGCCGAACAACTCGGTCTCCTCGCGCACGCCACGCAGGCGATGGCGGCCAAGAGACACGAGCTCGTGGCGGCTGGCATCGGCGGCCTGCGCAAAGGACTGCGACACCACGAGATGGCGGTCGAGCGTGTCGCACAGGCGCTCGAGGCGCGAGGCCTCGTTGACGGCAGGCCCGATCACCGTGAAATCCAGGCGCGCGTCGGCGCCGACATTGCCATAGCTCACCTGGCCGACGTGCAGGGCGATGTCGAGGTCGGGCGTCGGCAGCGAGCGGGCGCCGCGCGTCTCGGCCAGGCCCGTCATCAGCGCCAGCGCCTCCTTCGCCGCTTCGAGCGCCATCGCACAGGTCTCGGCGCGCGGCCGGTCCTCGATCCGGAAGATGGCCAAAAGCCCGTCGCCCATGAACTTGAGGACCTCGCCGCCGCGCGCGGTGAGCGGGCGCACCATGCAGTCGAAGCAGTCGTCCAGCAGCGCGATCAGGTCGCGGCCCGGCAGCGTGTCGGCAAGGGCGGTGAAGCCGCGCAGGTCGGTGAAGAACAGCACCGCCTCCACGCCCTGCACCTCTCCGCGTTGCACCGTGCCGGCCAGCACACGCGTCGCCGGGTCTTGGCCGAGATAGGCCGACAGCAGCCCCTGGTAGACGGTGCGCATGGTCTGGGCCTTGGCAGCGAGCGCGAAGACCGGCAGCAGCGCCCGTATCGTCTCGACCTGGTCGTCCGAGTAGCCGCCCGGCCGATCGGTGGTGAGCGAGCAGACGAGAAATAGTTCGCCGACGACGCGTTCAGGGTCGGCGGGAGCCAGCTCGCCGAATTGGAAGACGCGCGCCAGCCATTCCGTCATGCCGGCCGCCCGCAGCTCGTCGAACACCGGCACCTCCTGCTCGGGCGGCGGCGAGGTCAGGTCATAGCGGCGCTCGGCGATGCCATGCCTGATCATGGGCAAGAAGGGACTTTGCCGGATGATGGGCGCATCGACCTCGACGTGCTGGAACTCGTAGCGCACCCTGAGGCCCGTGGCGCGCTCCCAGATGAGGCTGCGCATGCGCACCATGGGATGAAGCGTGTTCATGCCGACGAAGGCCCTCGCCACCGGCACGCCGATCTCGTTCAGACGGCGCACGAAGCCGTCGACGATGTCGTCGAGCGAGAGGTCGCGCAGGCCGGCGTCGGCCAGCCAGTCGGTGATGGCCGTGAGCTTCAACCGTGCCTAGGCCTTGACGCGGTTGCTGGCCCGGCAGCGGCAAGTGTCGAACTGGTGCAGCTCGACCATGTTGCCGCAGGGATCGTTCATGAAGAGCTGCGTGGAATCGGGACTGACGAGCCCCTCGATCACCCAGTACTTCACGCCCATGCGGTCGAGCTCGGCCCGCGTCTCCTTGATGCTCCTGACGGCGTAGGCGACGTGCGGCCGCGTCGGATCCTCACCCGGCCCCTTGGCCACAGGGGACGGCTGCTTGCCGCCGATCAGATGGATCTGGCCGACCTCTCCGACATTGACCCAGGCGCCCGGGATGCCGGGAATGGTCGGGCGACCGCTGTCGCAGTGCAGGCCGAGCACGTCGGCATAGAAGTCCTGCGTCGCCTTCAGCTTGGCGCCGTCGTCGTCGACGCGGACGCCGGTGTGATGGATTTCCAGAATCTCGACAGCCATTGTTCGTTCCTCCTATGCCGGCGGCGGCACCATCGTGCCCTTGGGCAGGGCCGCGCAGTGATCGTAGATCGCCGATGGCCGGGTGAACCAGACGTTGTCCTTCTGCGGGTGATTGACGATGTGCTGCAGGGCCTCGCGCAGCATGCGCAGGCGATAGGGCTGGCCGACGATCATCGTGTGCAGGGCGATGCCGCAGACCAGCGGCTGCTTCGCCGATTGCCTCAGCAGCTCCTCGAACTGGCCGATGACGAAGTCGCGGAACTGCTCGGGCGTGTGATGGCGCACCAGGATCTGCGGACTGTCGTTGATCTCGATGGGATAGGGCACGCTCATCAGCGGGCCCGAGCGGGTCTTCATCCAGAGCGGCTGGTCGTCGGCCGGCCAGTCCATCAGGAAGTCGAAGCCCGTCTCCTTCAGGAGGTCGGGGGTGTGATGGCTGGAGCTCATCCACGGCGCCATCCAGCCGCGCGGCCGCCTGCCCGACGCCTTCTCGATCGCGTCGCGCACCTCCTCCAGGAACCGCTTCTCATCGGCCTCCCACATCTGGCCGTGGCGCTCGGCATTGGTGCGGCCATGGCCGATGAACTCGTCGCCGCGCCCCTTCAGCGCCGCCACGATCTGCGGCGCGTAGTCGAACACCGTGGTGTTGATCAGGTGCGCTGCCGGCAGGTTGAGCTCGTCGAACAGCTCCAGGCAGCGCCACACGCCGACGCGGTTGCCGTAGTCGCGCCACGCGAAGGTGCGCGGATCGGGCGGCGTGCCGGCCACCGTCAGGAGATGCCCATCACCGGCGCCGAAGGCGAAATGCTCGATGTTGAGGCCGAGATAGACGGCGAGCCGTTTGCCGTCGGGCCAGGAATAGTCCTTGCGCTCGGTGATCGGCGAGTAGCCGTAGCGATTGTGATAGGGCAGACGGAGCATGGATCGATCCTCGTTACGACAATGCTGTCATCCCG
>JAEZHS010000345.1 GCA_023436825.1 Pseudomonadota bacterium
AGCTTGGGGAGGGCGACTCATGGTCAATCCACTTCCTGGCCTGGCGGTTCGTAGTCCGCGTCCAATGCCGCGAACTCGTCCTCCTCATACGGCATCACCGCCGCCGGCTTGACGTTCCAGCCCGACCGACACCGATTGCGCAGCCAGAAGATGCAGGCCTGCGTGTCAGGCGGATGCTGCACCGTCACGTCGATCTTCTTTGCGTCGCCGCGCAGGACCACGACGCGTTCGACCGACTGACGATAGCCCACCGCCCGCTCATAGAGCGACCGCGCCACCCGCCCGTCGGCGATCGCCCGCCCATCGCGCACCGCCTTTTCGAAGCTCGGTATGTCGGCGATCCAGCGATCGACGGTTCGCTCACCGACGCCGAGCAGCTCGGCCAGCCCGGCGTTGGTGGCGCCCAGCAGGCAGTGGTTATGCGCCTGATCGTCATATTCGGGTTTGTAGAGAGATAAGCGTCCAGAGGTCATGGCCGGAATAATAACCTAAGTTACAATTCGGCGCAAGAGAAAATCACCCTGGTTATTTAAACTTCTTCCTGACGGAAGCAGTTTTTTGGCGGACCAGAGAGCGCCAAAAAAGTGCCAGCAGTGCAGTCACGCGATATTGCCAACACCGGTCAGCCGTTGGCGATCACCTGGATCTGCTGGCGGCTTTTCCCGTCGTCCCGAGCGAAGCCGCTCGAAGGGCGGCGTAGTCGAAGGACCTTTTCTTGGCAACGCATCGACAAAACAGGTCCCTCCACTTCGCCTCGCTGCGCTCGGCTCCGGTCGGGACGACGCGGAAATTGGCCAATCAGGTCACCGTGATCTTCATCACCAGGTCGTTGTAGTCCCAGTCGCCGCCCTTGGTGTCCTCGAAGCCGAAGTTGCTCTGGCCGTAGACGCGGATGTGCTCGCGGCCGTCGACGTTGGCGGCAGAGCCGATGACGAACGTGTCGCCACCTTCGGTCGTCAGGACCGGCGCGTAGTAGCCGGCCTTCGAGGCGGTGAAGGTGTTCGTGTCCTGGAAGTTGCCGCGGCCGCCCGACGCTGAGTAGCCGGTCTCCCAGTTTGCCTGCACGGCAGCCCGGAAGGCGTCGGTGTTGCCCCAGGCGACACCGCCTACCGTCCAGCCCGCGCTGTTGGCGGGGTCGGAGGGATCGGTATCGATGTGCACGAAGTGGAGCGTGTTGTTGTTGTAGGCGCTGCCGGCGACATCGACCTGCACGGTGTCGCCCTGCGTAAGATAGACCCAGGCGCGGTCGAATTCATGCTGGGTGAGCGCGAGGGCGGTGTCGGGACCGGGAGACGTGTCGATCACGGCGCTGAGGTTGAGCACGCCGCTCGGGTCGGAGACGGAAACGGACAGGGTACCCGTTCCGCTCACCTGGATATCCGGCAGCGCCTTGATGTCGCTGTTGCCGACCTGGATCGCGAACTTCATGACCATGCCGGTCGGCAGGTAGATGGACTGAGTGCCGTTGAACATCGACGCGCCGCCGTCCGTCTTGACCAGGCCGATTTCTCCCCTGATGGCGTCGTGCAGCGAGGTCGTCACGCTGTCGGCGCGGTCCAGCAGCCTCCCCGAGCTGTCGGTGAAATAAACGAACAGCGTTCCGTTGGGCAGGGTCGACATTGTCGAGTCCAGGCGCACCCAGGTGCCGTCGCCGCCACCATTGTAGGAGATGCCGCTACCGTCGCCGCCGGAGATCGACCCGCCGCCGCTCGTGCCGTCGATGGTGAACACGATGCCGTCGCTCGCCTTGTTGAGCGGCGTCGTGAACTGCTTGTCGTCCGGGGCGTACTCCATCAGCACGGCCTTGTACGTGCCGTCGACGAACAGCGTGTTCTTGGTGGCCCAGACGCCGTCGAGGTCGGCCATCACCGTGATCGGCGCGTGCTTCGCGTAGGTGCCGGACGCATCGCTGTCGACGAACTGGATCATCGCGACGTTGAGCGCGCCGACCTTGTTGGTGTACTGGCCCTGGACATAGCCTGTCGACAGATTGGCCGGATTCCAGCGCGACACGCTACCGGCCGTTCCGTCCCAGATGATGTCGCTGTTCAAGCCGTGGTCGAGGACCGCGTCCTGGTTGGCGTTCGTGGCGACCCACTGCGAATCCGCCGCCCACCAGCTGAAGGCGATCTTGGCCTTGGTGACCTCATCGGCGAGCGTGTAGGTGACGAGGTTGTTGGTGTACTGCGCGCCGTCGGGAAACACCTGCGTCTGCTGGGCGATCACCGAGGTCGGGTTGACGCGGCCGAACGAGTCCACCTGGTAGGCGTTGGGCGTCGGTCCCACGGTGTAGACGCCGGGAGTCTTCATGTAGTTCGTGAAGGCGCCGCTGCCGTTGACGGAGCCGACCACGGGCGCAAAGGGCGGGGTGTAGGTGGCGTCGCCCGAATTGGAGATCGACTCGGTCGTCGCATTGCGCTTCAGCACCGACGAATCGAGGCCGTAGCCGGAGCTGGTGAGAAACGCCCAGGTCACACCCGAGACGCTTTGCGGCGGGTTGGGCGTGTTCTGCGCCTGCGCCACCACCAGGCCGTCGCCCTGCAGCGCAGTGGTCTGGTTGGCGCCGGTGTAGTTGGGATTGAGGAACAAGCCGCTGCCGTCGGCCTCGGCGTAGAGGTTGAAGGTCTTGGTCCAGGGCTTGCTGCCCTCCGTGGTGGGAGGACCGGTCACGATCATCTGGTACCAGCCCCACGTGCCGGCGGCCGCGACCGGCAGGCCCGTGATGCCGATCGACCCGGGCGCGCTGGGATTGGTCGCCGGGCTGAACGAGTAGGCACCACCCGTGTTGATGAGGGTGTAGGTGTTCCAGAACGACGTCGCCGTCGTCGGCACATCCACGTAGATGAAGTTCGCGAGCGTACCGTCGGGCGAGAAGCCGAACTTCAGCGTGGAATGGGTATCGAGGAAGACGTTGGAGCCGCCGAAATTGAAGGTGAAGCTGTTGCCGCTCTGGAAGGTGGTCGCGCCTCCGATGTTCGAAGCGCCGGGGTAGTTGTAGATCACCTGCTCGGTGAGACCCATGCTGCCCAGCGGGGCGCCCTGGAACGCGGCGGTCGAAGGCGTGTCGGAGTCGGCGTAGAGCGTGATCGTGAGCGGCGTGTTGACCTGGGTGTTGCTGTTCCACAGCGTCATCAGTGGGCCGACCGACAGGGCCTTCGTCAGGTTGTCGGAATAGCCCGCGCCGTACGAATTGGTTTGCTGGAAGAAGAGCTCAGCGTACTTGTCCCAGGTCGCGCCGGCCAACGGGTTCGCCTGCGCGAGGTTGCTGCCGAACGCGTAAGTCGGATCCCAGTTGGCCGAGTTGTAGAGATCGATCCCGGTCGTGATGCTGGCGTTCGGCGACTTTCCGGTCTCGCCGTAGTAGCCGCCGGTGAAACCGGTGAGGAGATTGGTGAAGACCTCGCCCCACTGGTTGTTGGCGCCGACATTCATGTTCGCCAAGTAAGGCGTGTTGTCGGTCTTGTTGAGGAAGACGTCGGCGGTGCCCAGGGTGGCGTAGATGCTGTTGGCCAGCTGGTCGGGGGCGATCCGGATGTAGCCCTTGATCTGGCTGTTGGCCGACGGGTTGAGCCAGAAGTAGCCGTTCTCGAAGCTCAACTGATAGGCGTAGTAGCCGGCGTCGTGCCAGACGTTGCTGGCATCCGGCGCACCGTTGAACCAGCCGGAGATCTTGACGTTGGAGGCGACGGCCTCGAGCGAGGTCACGTACTGGCTCCAGTCGGTGTACTGGAAGGCGTTGCTGCCCTGCGACAACGCCTCGGCCGGCGAGAACATCATGCGCTGGTCGCCGTTCAGCGGGCCGGCGTTGTATTGAAGGGCGGGCACCGTCTGGGCGCTCGGCGTCGTGCTGGCGTTCTCGATGTCGCCGAACATGGCGGCGCCGCTCTGGGCATAGCCGCGGCTGCCGTTCTGCGAGAGGCCGTTCGAGATCGACATCGGCAGGCCGAAGCCGTTGACGTCGGTCAAGTTGGCGACGTCGTTGGCGTTGCCCTTGACCGTCAGCTCGACGCTGTCGAAGCGGAAGTCCCAGGTCTGGGCATTGGTCCAGTTGAGCTGCGATTCCTGGGTGATCAGCGTCGTCAGGTCGTTGCCGCTGCCGCTCTGGACCACGAAGTAGATCTTGCCCGACGTGTAAGGCGTCTGGATGGTGATGTCGGTCGACGAGGCGGGCGTCGTGCCGCTGCCGTCCGCCAGCGTCGTCCAGTTCGCGGTGCCGTTCTGGAAATAGACGGCATAGGCGTACACGCCTGCCTGGTTCAGCACGCCGGTGCCGCCGCCGAAGCCGGTCAGCGCATCGCTCAGGTTGACAGTCACCGTTATGGACATGACGGCTCTCCAGGCAGGAAGAACAAACGGACCACGGGCTAACGCCCCCGGAACGCCCGCTCGACCTGATCGCCGAGCGGCTTGACGAGAAACGACGCGACGGTGCGCGGCACCGTCTGGATGAAGACCTCGACCGGCATGCCGGCACGCAGGTCGTGGCCTTCGAGGCGGGCAAGCTCGCCGTCACGCACGCGGATGCGCGCCACGTAGTAGTGCTCGCCGGTACGCTCATCCTGCGCCGCGTCGGCGGCGACATGGACGACCTCGCCGTCGAGCTCGGGCGTCGTGCGCTGGAAGGCGCTGAAATGCAGGACGGCCTTCTGGCCGACATGGACCTGGTCGATCTCGTGCGCCGGCACGCGCGCCTCGACGACCAGCGAATCGTGCTCGGGCACGATCAGCATCACGGGTTCGCCGGCCTGCACCACGCCGCCCACCGTGTGGACGCTGCGCTGGAACACCCGGCCGTCCTGCGGCGCCACCAGGTCGATGCGCTTCAGCTGGTCCTCGGCCGCGACACGCCGCTCGGTGAGCTCGGCGCGCTTGGCCCGGATCTCGGCCAGCTCCTTGCCGACCTCGGTGCGCAAGTCCTCGTCGATCTGCAGGATCTTGAGCTGGATCTCCGAGATGCGCCCCCTGGCCTGCGCCACCGACGCGGTAAGCGCACCGCGCTCGCCCTGCAGCCGCGCCGCGTCGCGCTCCAGCGTCGTCACGCGGGCGAACGGCACCAGCTTGTCCTTCCACAGGTCGCGCACGCCGCCCAGCTCCTGCCGGTTCCAGTCGAGTTCCTTGGCCTTGGCAGCGATCTGCTCCTCGGTGCCGGCGATCTGCTGGCGAAGCTGGTCGATCTGCTCGGTGAGCTGCGCTTTCTGTCCGTCGCGTGCCGAACGGCGCAGCTCGAACAGCCGCTGCTCGCTCGACATCGCCTGGGCGACGTCGGCCTCCTTGTCGCGCGCGACCAGGTCGGCAGGAAAGGCGACCTTGTCGGCGCCGTCGCGCTCGGCCATGAGGCGGGCCTGGCGCGCCTCCATCTCGTCGAGCGCCTTGGTGACGATGGCGAGGCTGGTGCGCGCCTGCATGCCGTCCAGCCGCACGACCACGTCGCCCTGGCGCACCCGGTCGCCGTCCTTGGCCAGCAGCTCGCCGACCACGCCGCCCGTCGGGTGCTGCACCTTCTTGACGTTGCTGTCGACCACCAGCTTGCCGGGCGCAATGACCGCGCCCGAGATCTCGCTGAGCGTGCCCCAGCCGAAGATGATGAACAGCAGCGCGGCCACGGCAGTGACGCCGATCACGAGGTGGCTGCGAAGCGATTTCTGGACGGTCACGGCGCCTTCTCCTGCGGACGGCCGCCGGCGTGCACCGTCAGCGGCTGCAGCATGCGGGCGGCCGGCATTGCGGCGGGCTGCTGCGGCT
>JAEZHS010000384.1 GCA_023436825.1 Pseudomonadota bacterium
TGAAGAACGCCGGCAAGGACCTGACGCTCGACAGCTTCGTCAAGGGTCTAGAAGCGATCAAGGACTACCAGGACATCTTCAACGGCCCGAAGGTGAGCTTCGGCCCGAACATCCGCCAGGGCGCCAACTCGTCGTTCCTGGCCGAGGTCAAGGGCGGCAAGTGGACCCGCGTGACCGAGCCGCTGGGCTTCTGATCGCCCTGAAGCGAAGTCTTCTCTTCCTCCTCTCCCCTTTGGGGGTCCTTTGGGGGAGAGGTCGGGTGAGGGGGTGATGCAGGAAGCGATCTTCGCGTCGCGCCCCCTCACCTAGCCTCTCCCCCGAGGGGGAGAGGAACATGATTCATGAACGTCTGAAATCAGCCCACCGGCGGCGGCGGCACCGTGACCCGGTTGTCGCGCAGCTTCTCCTGCAGCACTGGGATGCCGGCGGCATAGTTGCCGTCCTGGCAGTTGGCGATGGCGACGCGGGCGTCGAGGTCGGCCGGCTCGCCGCCGCGGGCGTTGCCGCCGAGATAGCCGCCGACCGAGCCGACATACTCGGCATAGGTCTGGCCGAGCTTGCTGCAGTAGGCGGCGGCCTGGGCCGCGGTCAGGCCCCGCGGTGGCATGGCCGGTTGCGCGCCCGTTCCCGCCATTCCTCCGCCCTGCCCCGTCTGCGTGCACGCGGCGCCAATGAGCGCGGCCATTGCGACCCCGACAAATCCCCCGAGCTTCGCCATGCGATCCTCCATTCGAGGCGCAGGCTACTGCAGATGCACGCGGCCCGCTATGGTCACGTCCGCATGAGCGGGGAACTTTCCGGACAGGTGGCGATCGTCACCGGCGGCGCATCAGGCATCGGCGCGGCGTCGGCCGCGCTGCTGGCCGAGGCGGGCGCCGCGGTGATCGTGGCCGACCTCCATGCCGGCAAGGACAACGTCGACCGCTTCGTGCGCCACGACGTCACCTCGGAGGAGTCCTGGCAGGCCCTGCTCGCCGACGTGCTGGACCGCGAGGGCCGGCTCGACATCGTGGTCAACAATGCCGGCATCACGGGCGGTGTCGGCAGCGTCGAGAGCACCGACGTCGAGACTTGGCAGCGTGTGCAGGCCGTCAACGCCGAAGGCGTGTTCCTGGGCTGCAAGTACGCCATCCAGGGCATGAAGCGGACGGGGCCGGACAAGCCCAAGTCGAAGGGCTCGATCGTCAACATCTCCTCGGTCGCGGGCCTGCAGGCCGGCGCGGGCTCGATCGCCTACACGGCGAGCAAGGGTGCGGTACGCCTGCTGAGCAAGAGCGTCGCGCTCTATTGCGCTGAGCAGAAGTACGACATCCGGTGCAACTCGGTGCATCCCGGCGGCGTCGACACGCCGATCTTCGATATGCTGTGGCAGTTCATGGGCCGCGACCAGGGCAAGGCCTTGATCGACAAGCGTCACCCGATCGGCCGCATGGCCGAGCCCTGCGAGATCGGCGAGGTCGTGCTGTGGCTCGCCTCCGACCGCTCGAGCTTCGTGACCGGCGCGGAGATCGCCGCCGACGGCGGCATCACCACCGGCCTGATGAGGAGGCAGCCCTTTGCCGCGTCTTGAGGGCAAGGTCGTCCTGGTGAGCGGCGGCGCCTCGGGCATCGGCGCAGCGACGGCGCGGCTGGTCGTGCGCGAGGGTGGCAAGGCGGTGCTCGCTGACCGCGACGAGGCCAGGGGCCGCGCCCTCGCCGGCGAGCTCGGCAGCAGCGCGCTCTTCGTGCCGCTCGATGTCGCGGACGAGGTCGCCTGGAACGACGCCGTGGCCGCGACGGTCGAAGAGTTCGGCGGCCTGCACGGACTCCTGAATGCCGCAGGCGTGGGCGTGCGCAACTCGATCGAGGACTGCTCGCTCGCCGAGTTCCGCCGCGTCAACGACATCAACGGGCTGGGCACCTTCCTCGGCTGCAAGGCCGCGATCCCGGCGATGAAGCGGAGCGCGACGACGCACGTGGGCGGCGGCTCGATCGTCAATATTTCCTCGGTGCTCGGGTTGCGCGGCGCCTCCTACGCGATGGCCTACTGCGCCAGCAAGGGCGCGGTGCGGCTCCTGACCAAGCATGTGGCGCTGCACTGCGCGCAGATGAAGTACAACATCCGCTGCAACTCGGTGCATCCGGGCTATATCGACACGCCGATGATCGCGCCCCGGCTCGACCAGCCGGTCGGCAACATGAGCGGCCGCCAGTGGCTCGAGGAGCTGCATCCGCTCGGCCGGCTCGGCCGCGCCGACGAGGTCGCCAACATGGTCCTGTTCCTGCTGTCGGACGAGAGCTCGTTCTCGACCGGCTCGGAATTCGTCTGCGACGGCGGGCTGACGGCCTAGTCTTGCCGGACCGCACTCCAGGTCCGCTCATGATCTTCGTCTTCCGGACCGCGCGCTTCCAGCGCGCCTCATGATTCGTGAGTGCGCAGGATGCGCGCGGTCCGGAAGAGCATGACAATAAGGTTCAGCGCATCCCGGTGATCGAGGCGCTGACCGCACGAGGGTCGCGCTTGGGCCAGCGGCCGGCCTCGACCTGGACGATGAAGTCGCCGACGATGCGATTGAACTGGTCGGGGTCCTCGATGTTGATGGTGTGGCCGCAGTTCGGCATCACCGCCAGTGCCGCCGACGGGATCTCGCGCTTCATCAGGATCGACGGTGCCAGGCACGGCCAGTCCTCATCGCCGGTCAGGATCAGGGTCGGGACGGTGAGCGCCCGCATCTTGTCCAGCAGGTCGTAGAGCGAGGGACGCTGGCCTTGCACGCCGATCTGGGTGTTGGCCGAGCCCAGTGCCGAGTGCTCGCCGAGCTCCTTCTTGAACTGGGCGAAGCCGCGCGGGTCCTTGTTCTCGAACTGCACGCGCGTCGGGCCGTAGGCGTACTTCTCGGCGAACTTGGCCATGCCCTCCTCCTTGAGGGCCTTGGCCACGGTCTCGACCTCGGAGCGGAACCTGGCCTGTTGGTCCTTCTCCGCGCCGTAGCCGCAGCCGGCAACGGTGAGCGACAGCGCGCGTTGCGGATGGCGGAAGCCGAAATGCAGGGTGGCGAAGCCGCCCATCGACAGGCCGACGACATGCGCCTTGTCGATCTTGAGATGGTCCATGACCGCGGCGATGTCGTCGGTGGCGCGGTTCTGCGAGTAGCTCTCGGGCTTTTCCGGCACGTCGGACGGCGGATAGCCGCGGGCACCATAGGTGATGCAGCGGTAGCGCTGGCCGAAGTGGCGCATCTGCGGCTCCCACGAGCGGTGGTCGGCCGCGAATTCGTGAACGAAGACGATGGGCTGCCCTGCGCCGGTCTCCTCGTACCAGAGCTTCACGCGATCGTCGGTAGTGGCATATGGCATCGTTTTTCTCCGGGTCGGCCCAGACTTTAGATCATATGCCGGCGTTGTAACGGGATGGTAGCTTTGCGCTCATGAGCGAGATTGGAACCGGCCTGCAGAACGCCACGGGCATCCGGGATGGCATCGCCCGCGCAGGCTACGCCTTTGTCGAGGCCTCGGACATGCGCAATGCGCTCAGCCGCTTCGGCACCCTGGCCGACTGGCCGGCCTTCGCCGAAAGCTGGGACGATCTCGAAGTCGACACGTACATGGCCGATGGCGGCCGCTACCGCCGACGCCGCTTTGGCGTCTGGGCGGCCGGACGCCAGGGCCCGATCCTGCGCGGCCCGCACCAGCCGCATTTCCAGACGCTGGACTACAACCATCTGAACGGCGGCATCGAGCGCTGGTTCAAGCCGATCGCCGAGGAGATCGGCGACGGCGCCAGCATGCGCACCATCCTGGAATACTGCCGCGCCCTGTTCGGCCGGCTGGCCCCCGAAACGACGCGCTGGCACGTCGAAGCCCACCAGTTCCGCATCGAGGCGCGCCAGGGCGAGCATGGCAAGCCCACGCCCGAAGGCATGCATCGCGACGGCGTCGACTACGTACTGGTGCTGCTGGTCAACCGCCGCAACATCCAGAGCGGTACGACGACCGTGCACGACCTCGACAAGCGTACGCTCGGCAGCTTCACGCTGACCGACCCGCTCGACTCGGCCCTGGTCGACGACGCGCGCTGCTACCACGGCGTCACCCCGGTCGAACCGGAGAACCCGGCGCAACCGGCCTATCGCGACGTGCTGGTGGTGACGTTCAGGAAGACGGCGTAGCCCGCCCGCTGTCATGTGTGGACGGCCCCCGTTTCGCAAGGGGTTTATCAGCATCTTTTGGCGAGAAGTAGGAGCGGTCATGTGTCCGGCCTGTTTGTGCGGCCGATCGATGAGCCGCTGGCCTCGATGGAAT
>JAEZHS010000573.1 GCA_023436825.1 Pseudomonadota bacterium
GGCGAGAGGGTGATCCGCCGCCGAGCGGCGTGCGCTCCAGAACGCGGCGCCGGCGAAGCGATGTTGCCAGCCGTAGGTCTCCGCCCTCAGCCGACGATACTCGCGGGCTTCGCCAGCGACCTGCCTCTGGTAGACGGATGGGTCGCCCCCCAGCAACACGTCACAGGCGGTAAAGGCACTGCTCAAGGCGAAGTCGACGCCGCCTGACGACAGCGGATCGACGGCGAACGCCGCGTCGCCGACGGCAATCCAATCCTCTCCGACCGGCGGGGCCAGTTCGTGGCTGGCGATGGTCGTCACGCGGATCCTGCCGCACGGCACGCCGCAGGCGAGATCGCCGACACCCTCGGCTCGTCCCATCGCCCTGGTCCAACCGCCCACCGTCGTCAGCCGCGACCGGGCGATTTCGTGCGCGTCGGTGAACAGAGCGATGATGCGGCGTTGATCCGGCAGCGGTGCCGCGTACCACCAGCCGTCCGGCGCCGCCTCGATGAATGTGTCGCCGGCCGGTTCGGAGCCGATATCGAACACGCGCGATGCGCACATCAGCCTGTCGAACTGCACGCGATTGGCGCCGAGGGCCCTTGCCACGCGCGCCGTGCGCCCGGTCGCATCGACCACCGTCCTCGCCGAGAGCCGCTCGTCGGCCTCGATCCGCAGGCCGACGGCCGAGCGGCTGACCTTGGCAACCCGCACGCCGCGCAGCACCCGTGCTCCGGCCTGCTCGGCGGCATCGACCAGCATGGCGTCGAAACCAGCGCGGTCGATCTGGCGCGGCGGCGTCGCCCCCAGGCCGAGCTTGCGCAGCAGTGGGCTGGCCGACAGCGGCAGGGTCTCGCCCAGCTGCAGTTCGTCCGAACGTGGTTGCAGATACAGCGCGACGTCGCGGCCGGCGCGGGCCAGCAGGAGAGCGATCACCGCCCCTGCCGGTCCACCACCGACGACCGCGACGTCGCCCCTGCCCACCGCAGTCATGAATGTCTTCCGGGATGCATGCGTACCTCGGTGATTGCCAACGGAAATCTCCTTCCGGAGTGGCAGCCGCAGGGCCCGTGTCTGCGCCACTAGCCGACCATGGCATGCGTAGCTTGGCCAGAATGTGCGTTAGCCCACACTGTGGCCCTGCAAACGCGCATATCATTTTGCGAAGTGCCACCGGCCGGACACAAAGATGCCGACCGTCGCTCCGCGAATAGGCCCGGAGATCAAGCCTTGAGCCCTGCCGGGCAAGGGCCTAAATCCCCTGCCATGGTCGAAGAACTCTTCCGTCAGGACGCTTACCTCAAGGACGCCGACGCCACGGTCACCGCCGTGGAGGAGCGTGGCGTGCGGCTGGACCGCACCATCTTCTATCCCACCGGCGGCGGTCAGCCCGGCGACAGCGGCACGCTTCGCTGGGACGGCGGCGAGGCGAAGGTCGTCGACTCCGTCAAGGCCGACGGCGGCGACGTGCTGCACGTGCTGGCGCCCGACGCGCCGCGGCCGGCGGTCGGCGCCAAGGTGCAGACGAGCCTCGATTGGGATCGCCGCTATCGTCACATGCGCATGCACACCGCGCTGCACGTCATGTCGGCGGTGATCAAGGGCAATGTCACCGGAGGCCAGGTCAATGCCGACAAGAGCCGGCTCGACTTCAATCTCGAAGGCGACGTGCCGACCAAGGAATGGGTGACGGACGAGATCAACAAGATCCTCGCCGTCGACCGGCCGGTGACGCCGCAATGGGTGACCGACGAGGAGCTCGATGCGCGGCCCGAGCTGGTCAAGACCATGAGCGTGCGCCCGCCGATGGGCGCGGGCCGCGTGCGGCTGCTGTCGATCGAGGGTGTCGACCTGCAGGCCTGCGGCGGCACGCACGTGGCGCGCACCGGCGAGATCGGCCGCGTCGAATGCACCAAGGTTGAGAACAAGGGGAAGATGAACCGGCGGTTCATCATCTCGCTGCCGTAGAAGTACGCCTCACCCTGAGGAGCGGCCGCAGGCCGCGTCTCGGAGGGTGGGAACCAGTCTCGCTGTAGCCCACCCTTCGAGACGCATCGCTGCGCGATGCTCCTCAGGGTGAGGCGAAGCTGTAGGAGAGGAAGCCAAGAATGGAATACGCAAGACCCGATGCGCTGGTCTCGACCGACTGGCTCGCTGCCCGCCTCGACGCGCCGGACATTCGCATCGTCGACGGCTCGTTCTACCTGCCGGCGGCCAAGCGCAATCCCAAGGCCGAATACGTCAATCAGCACATCCCGGGTTCGGTGTTCTTCGACATCGACGAGATCGCCGACACGTCGAGCCCCCTGCCCCACATGCTGCCCGCGCCGGAAAAGTTCTCGTCGCGGGTGCGCAAGCTGGGGCTGGGCGACGGCAGCAAGATCGTGGTCTACGATACCACGCCGATGACGGGCGCCTGCCGCGTGTGGTGGATGTTCCGCACGATGGGCCACAAGGACGTCGCGGTGCTGGATGGCGGCCTGCCCAAGTGGATGGCCGAGGGCCGGCCCGTCACCGACGATCCGACGCCGCCGCGCGACCGGCACTTCACGGCGCGGCTGAACAACACGCTGGTGCGCTCGGTCGACGACATGTTCGGCCTGATCGACAGCAAGCGCGAGCAGATCGTCGATGCGCGCGCCGCCAACCGCTTCCGCGGCGAGGTGCCGGAGCCGCGCGCCGGCCTGCGGGTCGGCCACATGCCGGGCGCCTACAACCTCCCCTACAATGAGCTGCTCGATCCCAAGACAGGCACCATGCTGCCGGCCGACAAGCTTGCCGCGCGCATCGCCGCCTCGGGGCTCGACCCGTCGAAGAAGGTGACGGCGAGCTGCGGCTCGGGCGTCACCGCCTGCGTCGTGGCCCTCGGCCTCTACCTGACGGGTGCGCCGGAAGCGGCCGTCTATGACGGATCGTGGACCGAGTGGGGCGGCCGCGCCGACACCCCCATCGTCACCGGCGCCTGACAGGTGTATCCTCGGCATGCCCACCACTTCCGGTGGGCATAGCAAAGAGGACTACATGAAACATCTGCTTGTGAGCAGCCTCGTCGTGGCGGCGGCACTGGTGCCGGCGCACGCGGAGGACGAGAGTCGCATGATCGACCAGATGCCGATCATGGACTTCTACATGCACATCGTGCCGCCAGCCTGGAGGGCGCTCGTCGAGAATGGCGAGTTGCCGTGCCAGATGCCGGCCCACGCGCTGATCCGCGACATCAGTCCGCTGATGAGCAGCGTCGAGATCACCTGCGCCGACCACCGGACCTTTGTGGTACGGCAGACACGCCAGCTTGAGATCACTCCACGCAACTGAAGCAGGCAGACATTCGTAAGGTATGTGGCGGCGAGAGCCGCCTTTTTTATTGTCTGGACGACATCTGATCGCGCGATTCCTGATACACACAGGACGATGCATCGATCGTCACCAGGCCCGGAGCTCTTCGCCCATCAGCCGCCGCCGCGCGCCGACGGGCGGCTGCCGATCATCATCACGCATTTGGAAATGGTGCGAGCCGACTGGACCGAGCGCGGTCGCGCTCCGCGGATCGACGTGTCGATCGAGCACGTCGAGAAGCCGACCGCCGCGCTCTACCGCGAGCTCTACGACCGCGTCGGTCGTCCCTGGCTGTGGTACGAACGCCGCTTGCTGTCCGATGCCGCGCTGCAAACGCTGCTCGACCAGCCCGACCACGAATTGCATGTCGCCCGTCACGCCGGCGACCTGGTCGGCTACTTCGAATTGGGCGGCGACGAGCTCGCCTTCTTCGGCCTGACCCTTCCCTATATCGGCCGGCGCATCGGCCCGTGGCTGCTCAATCGCGCCATCGAGCGCGCCTTCGCCCGCGGCATCACGCGGATCGACCTCAACACCAACTCGCTCGACCATCCCAAGGCGCTCGACACCTATCGCAAGGCAGGGTTTCGCCCGGTGCGCAGCGAAAGCAGGGAATTGCGCGATCCGCGCGTGCTGTGGCCCGAGGTCTATCGCTGGCCGCCCGCGTGAGGGCTGTGCCATAGTGAGGATCATGACCTCGAAGAAAACTTATACCAGACCCGACACCGTTCTGGCCGTTGCCGGCCGCGATCCCGCGAACAACTTCGGCATCGTCAATCCGCCCGTCTACCACGCCTCGACGATCCTCTCCCCGACCATGGAGAAGTTCGAGAACCGCGTGCCGTTCGAGGGCTTCGGCTACGGCCGAAACGGCACGCCGACCCAGAAGGCGCTCGAGGACGCCGTCGCCGCCATCGAGGGCGCGCACCGATCGATCGCCGTGCAGTCGGGCCTCGCCGCCGTCACCGGTGCGATCGTCGGCTTCCTGAAGACCGGCGACCACATGCTGCTGACCGACAACGCCTACGGTCCCGCGCGGCGCTTCGCCAACACCACGCTCAAGAACTTCGGCGTCGAGACGACGTTCTTCGATCCCATGATCGGCAAGGACATCGAGAAGCTGATCCAGCCCAACACCAAGGTCGTCTATCTCGAGGCGCCCGGCTCGCAGACCTTCGAGGTCCAGGACGTCGAGGCCATCGCTGCCGTCGCCAAGAAGCACGGCGCCACGGTGATGATCGACAACACCTGGGCGACGCCGCTCTACTTCAAGCCGTTCGACCATGGCTGCGATCTCTCGATCCACGCCGGCACCAAGTACATCGTCGGTCACTCCGACGCGATGATGGGCATCATCGGCTGCGCCACGCGCCAGATGTTCGAGACGGCCAAGACGGCGTGCCAGAACTTCGGCTTCCACGCCGCTCCCGACGACTGCTACCTGGCGCTGCGCGGGCTGCGCACCATGGCGGTGCGGCTGCGCCATCACGAAAAGAGCGGCGTGGAGATCGCCCATTGGCTGAAGGGCCGGCCCGAGGTCGACAAGGTGCTGCACCCCGCCCTGCCCGACTGTCCCGGCCACGACAACTGGAAGCGCCTGTTCAAGGGGGCATCCGGCCTGTTCTCCTTCACCCTGCGCGACGGGTACAGCCGCAACGCGCTCGCCGCCATGCTCGACGGCATGGACATCTTCGGCATGGGTGCGAGCTGGGGCGGCTACGAGAGCCTGATGATCCCGGCCCATCCGGACAACTACCGCACGGCCGTGCCGTGGCCCCACGGCAAGCACATCCTGCGCGTCCATATCGGCCTGGAGGACGTCGAGGATCTCAAGACCGACCTCGCCGAAGGCTTCGACCGGCTGAACCGGGCGCACAACGCCTGACCGCGGCATGAACGGGCCGAACGACCGCTACCGAATCTTCGGCGGCCCGGGCTCGCCCTACTCCCACAAGATGCGGGGGGGGGATCCACGAGCTGGAGAAGCGCCATCCGGACACTCGCTCGGTGCTGCCGCCGACGCCGGCCATGCGCTTCCTGGCACGGCTGATCGAGGACTTCGCCGACGAGTGGCTGCCCCCCTTGCTCCCTTCCGCTGGACCCCGAGGAGGACATCGCCTTCTGCGCCCGCCGGCAGATGCACGGTTGGCTTGGCGCCGTCAGCGAGGACGAGCATTGAATTCACGGCGCCTTTGAATTAGCGCCGTTTCCGCTACCTGTTTTTTCCGTTTCTCTTTCACACCACGGCGGCGGAAGGCCGGCAATTCGGACGAATTAAGACAGTTGCACCCTGTCTTAATTCGACCTGAAAAAGCCGAGCTTTTTCAAGTCTCTATCGACTTGCCGGCAATTCGGACAGTTTCGCCGGCCATTTTTCGCCGATGAGATCTTGGTCCGGCATTGTTGCAACTGACCTTGGGCATGCGTGATTTTCGCTGGATTTGGCTAGATCCCCAAGCACCGGCGAAGCCATTGAATCTTCGGCCTTATTGAATTTGGCTAGTTTCGCGGGCCGTTTTCACTCCCCAACCGAACCGCCCGTTTCCTCAAAAAAAGGCGGCATCGCTCGAGATGCCGGAAAACTGGCCCCGGCAGGAGTGCCGCCAGGCGCGATGGTATCGGATGAACGATGCATAGAGCGGAGCCACCCGGAGGCGAGCGCAAGACCAATATAACTCAGGTCTTTGAAAAGTCAACCAGGGTTCTGCTTTTTGCGTCCCATGGAGCGCCCTATTGGCCCGGGGCGAGCACCGGTGCCAGCGGCGCTGGCAACCTTCCGGCTAGCGCGTGTACTCATAAGTTTGAAGCTGTTCGCTTTCAGGAGTGAAGCGGATTCCTGGCGACAGGCCCGGCACGTCGTCTTTTGACCCCCAAAGCGGTCATAGCCGCCGTAGGCTTAAGATGGTGGTACGCTACGATGGTGAAGATGTAGCACGGGAGGATATTCGATGCGCTACATGACGATTGCTGGAGTGCTGGGAGTGCTTGCCACCCAAGCTCAGGCAGTGGGCACGACATACCGCACACAATTAATCCCGGAGAAGTCGATACAGGCCTGCTCCGGATGGGGCCAAACCTACACGGTGGACATTTCTAACGGCGTGCTGACACTTGGCGTCAATTATGCCCAAAGGCTGTTTTCCGAGCCTGTCAAAAGCGACGGCAAGATTACTGCGAGCTACAAGGACCCCTCAGGGGGAATTATGAATTTCATCGGTCACGGCAATGGTGAGTACGAACTCGGCAATTCAATCAACTCCTGCCACTATCGATTTGTGCCCACGGTGGGGAAGCCGCCTTGGAACAGCTAGCTTCTGTACTCCTAAAATTGATTCCCAAGAGGCGAGGCACCTGATTCACTTCGGCATGTCCGGAGGCGAAGAGAGATGGCCCGCTTCGATCTCAGCGATATCGAATGGCGGCTGATATAAGCCGCTGCTACCGAACAAACCGCGTGGTGTGGCCCGGGTCGATGACCGCCGGGTCCAGAACGGGATCTTCTACGTCCTGTGGACCGGCTCTCCCTGGCGGGACCTGCCGGAGCGCTATGGTCCGTACACGACGGTCTACGATCGCTTCAATCGATGGGCTCGTGCCGGAGTGTGGGTCCAGGTCTTTGAGATGCTGTCGGCCAAGTCGCCAGGCTCGATGGCGCTGATCGATAGCTCGATCATCCGCGCCCACCAGCACGCCGCGGGCGGAAAAAAAAGCGGCGAAGATCACGCCATCGGCCGTTCGCGTGGAGGACTGAGCACCAAGATCAACGCCGTCGTCGACGGGAATGGCCTGCCGATCCGCGTTCTGCTGACCGCCGGGCAGGCCCACGACCTGCGGGCCGCCCCGGCTTCTTCTGCAAGCTCAAGCACTTCCGACGCGTCGCTACTCGCTTCGACAAGCTCGCAAAGAACTTCCTCGCCGCCGTCGCTCTCGCATCAGCCCGACCCTGGCTCAGAGCTTATGAGTCCACGACCTAGGCCGTCAGCCGGTCCCACCAGTCCCGCGTGCGGTACCACGCACCGACCATCGGCAGGAACCAGGGATTGCCGCTGTAGAACGGCACCGTCGGAAAGTCCTGGCCGTCGAAGGCGTTGATCGGGGCGTTCGAGCCGCCGGCGATCTTCCGCGCCGTCTGGTACCCCAGGTAGGACATCATGGCGACGCCGGAACCGTTGCAGGCCATCAGGTAGTGCATGCCCTGCTCCTGGCCCATGTGCGGCAGGAAGTCGAAGGCGAAGGCCACGTTGCCCGTCCAGGCATGCGTGACCTTGGTGCCCTTGAGCTGCGGCCAGCGCTCCAGCATGTAGCCATGCAGCACCGGCGCGCTCACCTCGGGCGTGACCTGGGTGAAGCGCGCACGGCCACCGAAGATCACCCGCTTGTCGTCGGGCGAGCGCCGGTAGTAGCAGAGCACGCGCTTGGTATCGCTGACGACGCGGCCCTTCGGGATCAGGCTCTTGACCAGGTCCTCGGGCAGCTCCTCGGTCGCGATGATGTGGCTGGCGACCGGCACCAGCCGGCGCTTCAGCGTCGGCGTCACGTCGCCGGTGTAGCCGTTGGTCGCGATCACCACCTCGCGCGCCTCGATCGGCCCCTTGTTGGTGAGCACGGTGAAGCCGCCGGCCCGGCGTTCGATCTTCTCCGCGTCGCACTGCGCGCACAGTCGGGCGCCGGCCTTGTGCGTCGCCTTCAGCAGGCCGCCGTAGTACAGCGCCGGATGAAGCTGGCCGGTGCGCTCCACGACCATGCCGCCATAGTAGTAATCCGACGCGATCTCCTCGCGCTGCTGCTCGCGCGGCACCATGTAGGTGCCGAGGCCGGCGCTGTTGTTGTAGGTGCCGACCTTGGCCGCCTGCTCGTTGTAGTGCTTGGGCGTGAACGCGCCGCTGAAGCGTCCGTTCATGCGCCAGTAGCACTCGATGCCCTCGCGCTGGATGACGGTCTCGACCTGGCTCAGCGAATCGGCGGCGTCGCTCAGCATGCGCGACATCACCTTCTTCCATTCCTCGGGATCGCTGC
>JAEZHS010000601.1 GCA_023436825.1 Pseudomonadota bacterium
TCCCCTACACCTTCAACGAAAACTTCGCCTTCAAGGTCTACGGCGCGGTCGGCAACCAGTATGTCGAGCGCTTCACCAACTACGGCATCGGCAACAACAACTACTGGGACTGGCAGATCGGCTTCACGGCCACGGTCTACGGCGTCGACCTCACCATCGCCTACATCGACACCAACCTCGACGTCGCCAACTGCGGCGCCACCATGAACTGCGACGCCCGGGCGGTCTTCACGATCTCGAAGACCTTCTAGTTGCGCGGCACAGTGCTTTCGACGGATTGAGCGGCTGCGAAGCCGACAGTCGCTGCATGCACTGCCAGCGATGCTCAAGGTTTTGCGCCCTTTCCGCCCTTTCCGCCGTTACTTCCGTAGTGGACTGGCGGGACTCTACCCCCAATCGGTGGTGGCTCATTCCGAATTCGGACAGTTACGCAAGTTTCGCAACCGGAATCGCCCTCGTCGAAGAGCCGGCGCGCCGGCCCGTCCGGACGTAATCGACCGGACGAGCCGCCCGCGGTATCTGCCGCAGCCTTTTGGGTCTCGGATCAACGATGCAAAGAGCGGGAACGCGGGCAAGCCGCGCAACAAAGCGACACTATAACCAAAGTACAATTCAGTCAATAACTTTGGTAGCATTCGCCAGTTCGTTTTCGCGAATTCTTTCGCACCATAGAGGGCCAAGTCTGGCGGTCGAACCGGCGATCACGCCATCTGTTGTGTCGCTGAGTGCCAGCAATGCCTTCACACACCGACACTTCGTTGCGATCCTCATCGAGCCGCTATCGGAGCGAGGCCCGATATAGGAATCGCATAGGAATTTGACGCTAGAGCATGGCTGCAGTGCCAAAAATTTCGCGTTGACCCTTCTGCCCTGCCGCGCAATATCCCGCCGGTTTCGACGGGAGCGCTCCAGGGTCATGTCCGGCATAGCAGCGACGGCACAGCCGGCCGGCCAGAAGCGTACGGCCGCGCTCACCCTGGCAGCGCTGGGCGTCGTCTTCGGCGATATCGGCACCAGCCCGCTCTACACCGTCAAGGAATGTTTCAGCGAGTTTACCGGCCTGCAGCCCACGCATGAGAACGTGGTCGGCATCCTGTCGCTGATCACCTGGGCGCTGATCATCATCGTCACCCTGAAATACGTCGTCGTCGTCATGCGCGCCGACAACCGCGGCGAAGGCGGCGTGCTCGCCCTGATGGCGCTGGTCTCCCGCCAATCGGCGATCAACCCGCGCCGGCGCCGCTTCTACCTGATGCTCGGCATGCTGGGCGCCGCCCTTTTCTACGGCGACTGCCTGCTGACGCCCGCCATCTCGGTGCTGAGCGCCGTCGAGGGCCTCAAGGTCGCCACCCCGGCGCTGGATCCGGTCGTGCTGCCGATTTCCATCGGCATCCTGGTCGCCCTGTTTGCGGTCCAGCGCTTCGGCACCGCCGGCGTCGGCAGCTGGTTCGGGCCGATCACGCTGGTCTGGTTCGTCGTGATCTTCGCTCTGGGCTTGCGGCAGATCGTCGACGCACCGCAGGTGCTGTGGGCCCTTCTGCCCCATCACGCGCTCACCTTCGCCTTCCAGCACGGCATCGTCACCCTGTTCGCCCTCGGGGCGGTGACACTGGCGGTGACCGGCGCCGAAGCGCTCTACGCCGACATGGGCCATTTCGGCCGCACGCCCATCCGCCGCGCCTGGCTGTGGCTGGTGCTGCCGGCGCTGCTCGGCAACTACTACGGCCAGGGCGCCCTGCTGCTCAACGATCCCGAGGCCATCGACAATCCCTTCTTCCGGCTGGCGCCGGAATGGGCGCTCTTTCCCATGGTCGTGCTGGCCACCATCGCCACCGTCATCGCCTCGCAGGCCACCATCTCGGGCGCCTTCTCGATGGCGCAGCAGTCGGCGCTGCTGGGGCTGAGCGCCCGCATCCGCGTCGACCACACCTCGGAGAGTGAGTTCGGCCAGATCTATGTGCCGGCGGTCAACTGGCTGCTGCTGGCGGGCGTGGTCGCGCTGGTGATCTTCTTCAGGTCGTCGACCAACCTCGCGGCCGCCTACGGCATCGCCGTCACCGGCACCATGCTGGTCACCACCATCCTGGTATTCACGCTGGCGGTGCGCGGCTGGAAATGGCCATGGTCGCTCGCCATTCCGGTGTTCGCCGTCTTCCTGACGGTCGACGCCACGCTGTTCTCGGCCAACATGCTGAAGTTCCACGAGGGCGGTTGGGCGCCGATCGTCATCGCCCTGGCGATCTTCACCACCATGTGGACCTGGATGAAGGGCCGCGCTGCCGGCCTCGCGATCGAGAAGGAAGGCACGCTGCCCATCGAGCAGCTGATCGGCGGCATCAGTCCCGGCCGCGTCCATCGCCCGCAGGGCACGGCGGTCTATCTCACGCCGGTTCCGGACAACGCGCCGGGCTGCCTGTTGCACAATCTCAAGCACAACGAGGTGCTGCACGAGCATGTCGTGCTGCTGACCATCGAGGTGGGCGACGTACCCTACATCGCCAAGGAGCAGCGCGCCGAGGTCGGCCATCTCGGCAAGGGCGTGCACCGAGTCGTGTTACATTATGGTTTCATGGAGCAGCCCGACATACCGCGCGACCTGGCGCCGCTCACCGACAAGGGCATTCCCTTCGATCCGATGCGCACCTCCTACTTCGTCGGCCGCAACAGCTACGTCGGCGCGGCCCGGCCGGTGCTGCCGCGCTGGCAACAGAAGCTGTTCCTGGTTCTCGTCCGCTTTGCCGTGAGTGCCGCCGACTTCTTCGGCCTGCCGGCCAATCGCACCGTCGAATTGGGCAGCCGGATCGAGATCTAGAGCGTGATGGGTTGAAGTTTGGCATATCCTGCCTGAGCGAAGTAGTTGGAGCATTCGGCAGGGG
>JAEZHS010000675.1 GCA_023436825.1 Pseudomonadota bacterium
GCCTACAACATGGCGCTGTCGCTGCGTCGCGCGAACGCGGTGAAGGACGCCCTGGTGCGTGAGGGCGTGCCGGCGCAGGCGATCACGGTGATCGGCCGCGGCGAGCAGGGCCTCCTGGTGCAGACCGGCGACGGCGTGCGCGAGCCGCAGAACCGCCGCGTCGAGATCGTCGTCCAGTAAGGCGATCGGGATTTCGGAACGGAAACGGCCGGGCATTGCCCGGCCGTTTTTTTTGGAGCGCGGTCCGGAAGTCCCTGAGCGGGCCTTGAGGCCTGCGGTCCGGCAAGACGTCAACCCGCCAGCTTAACCCACTCCTCTTCCGTCAGGATCTGGACGCCGAGCTCGGCGGCCTTGCGGGCCTTGGAGCCGGCGTTCTCGCCGACCACGACCAGGCTGGTCTTCTTCGACACCGAATCGGTGACCTTGGCGCCGAGCTCCTCGGCGCGCGCCTTGGCAGCATCGCGGGTCATCGACGAAAGCTCGCCGGTGAAGACCACGATCTTGTCCTTGAGCTTGGCGTCGGCCGCCACGACGCGGCGCGCGACGGCCTCGACGGTGAGCTGCTTGCGCAGGTCGCGGATCACCTCGACGTTGTGGCCCTCGCTGAAGAAGGCACACATGGCATCGGCCGTGGTAACGCCGATCTGCTCGACATTGCACAGCCTTCCGTAGCTCTCCCCGACCTCGGCCGCGGCCTTCTCCTTCTTGACGTCGTCCGGCTTCTTCTTGCGCTCCTTGGCGGCCTTCAACATCTCGTCGAGCCAGAGATCGACGTCGCCATACTCCTGCGCCAGGATCTTGGCGGTGGCCTCGCCGATCAGCGGAATGCCGATGGCGTTGATGAAGCGGTCGAGCGAAATGGTCCGGCGCGCCTCGATTGCCGACATCAGGTTGCGCACCGAGAGGTCGCCCCACCCCTCGCGCTTCTTGATCTCGTCGATCTTCCCGGGCAGCCGGAAGATGTCGCCCGGCACCTTGAGCAGGCCGTCGCGATGGAAGTTCTCGATGTGCGTGCCGCCCAGCCCCTCTATGTCGAAGCAGTTGCGCGACACGAAGTAGCGCAGCCGCTCGACCTGCTGGAACGGGCATTCCAGCCCGCCCGAGCAACGCCGCACCACACCGCCCTCCTCGCTCGCCACCTTGGTCTTGAGGGGACATGGGCAATGGGTGGGGAAGTGGAACTTCTCGGTCTTCTTCGGCCGTTCCTCCGGCACGAATCCCAGGATCTGCGGGATGACGTCGCCGGCGCGCTGCACCACCACCATGTCGCCGACGCGCACGTCCAGCCGCTCGATCTCGTCGGCATTGTGCAACGAGGCGCGCGCCACCATGACGCCGCCGACATTGACCGGCTCGAGATCGGCCACCGGAGTCAGCGCGCCGGTGCGGCCGACCTGGATCAAAATGCCGTTCAGCCGCGTGCGCGCCTGCTCGGCCGGGAACTTGTGGGCGATCGCCCAGCGCGGCGCGCGGCTGACGAAGCCCAGGCGCTCCTGCCAGTCGATGCGATCGACCTTGTAGACGACGCCGTCGATGTCATAGGGCAGCGACGGCCGCTCGATGCCCATCTTCTTGTAGAAGGCCCGTACCTCCTCCGGCGTGCGGCAGAGCTGCGACAACGGGTTGACGTGGAAGCCCCAGCCCTTGAGCAGCTTCAGGTACTCGCTGTGGGTCTTCCAAGAGCGCGGCTCGGCCTCGCCCCAGGCATAGGCGAAGAAGCGCAACGGCCGCTTGGCGGTGATCTCGGGATCGAGCTGGCGCAGCGAGCCCGCAGCGGCGTTGCGCGGGTTGGCAAAGGTCTTCTCGCCCGCCGCCTCCTGGCGCTTGTTCATCTCCTGGAAGGCATGGCGCTCCATGTAGATCTCGCCGCGCACGTCGAACGCCGTGGGGAACCTGCCCTTCAGCTTGTGCGGGATGTCCTTCACCGTCTTGAGGTTGGCGGTGACGTCCTCGCCGGTCGTCCCGTCGCCGCGCGTGGCGCCGACGGTGAACACGCCGTCCTCGTAGCGCAGGCTGATCGACAGTCCGTCGATCTTGGGCTCGCAGGCAAGCGCGATCTCGTCGTCGGGCTTGAGGTCGGTCTCACGTTCCAGCGAGCGCCGCAGCCTGTCCAGAAAGCCCTGCAGCTCCTCGTCGGTGAAGGCGTTGTCCAGCGACAGCATCGGCCGGCCATGGCGGACCTTGGCGAAGGCCGTGGTCGGCGTCGGCGCCACCTGCTGCGTCGGGCTGAGCAGGTCGACGAGCTGCGGGAAGCGCGCTTCGATCGCCTTCAGCCGCTGGCGCAGCTTGTCGTAGTCGGCGTCGGAGATCTCGGGCGAATCCTGCTCGTGATAGAGCTTGTCATGATGCTTGATCTCTTCGCTGAGCCGCTTGTGCTCACCGCGCGCCTGGCGCTCGGTGAGATCGTCGACGGCGACGGCAGCGACGACCTTGGCGGCACGAGACATCGTTTGCTCCTAACCCGCCGCCGCCAGCAGCCGGTCGGCCGCGGCGCGCGCCTCGGCCGTGACCTGCGCGCCCGACAGCATGCGGGCAATCTCCTCGCGTCGGCCCTTGGCGTCCAGCGCCAACACATCGGTGCTGGCCGCGTTCCTGGTCGTGGTCTTGCGGATCAGCCAGTGCCGGTCGGCCACGGCCGCGACCTGCGGCGAGTGCGTGACCACCAGCACCTGCACGTCCTTGGCCAGCCGCTTCAGGCGCTCGCCGACCGCGGCCGCCGTCGCGCCGCCGATGCCCGAATCGACCTCGTCGAACACGATGGTCGGCGCATCGCCGACCTTGGCCAGGCAGACTTTGAGCGCCAACAGGAAACGTGACAGCTCGCCGCCCGAGGCGATGCGCGCGATCGGCGCCGGCGGCGTGCCGGGATTGGTGGCGACGGTGAACTGCACGCGATCGGCGCCGTTCTCCGACCATTCGGTCTCGGCCAAGGGCGCGAGATCAGTGACGAACTTGGCCTTCTCCAGCTTGAGCGGCCCCAGCTCGGCGGCGACCGCCTTGTCGAGCCGCGCCGCGCCCTTGCGCCGGGCGACGGACTGGGCCTCGGCGGCGGCGACGTAGGCATCGCGCGCCGCCTTCGCCGCGTCGGCCAGCCGCTTCAGGCCCGCCTCGCCGTCGTCCAGCGCCGCCAGTTGCGCGGTGAAGCGCTCGGCGAGCGCCGCCAGCTCCGGCACCGTGACATTGTGCTTGCGCGCCGCCGCGCGCAGCGCGAACAGGCGTTCCTCGACCTTCTCCAGGCGCGCGGGATCGAAGTCCAGCGCTGCCTGCGCCGCCTCGAGCTGGGCCTGCGCCTCGGTCGCTTCGCTCAGCGCCCGGTCGAGCGCCGCGAGCGCGGTATCGAGCCGTCCCATCGCCTTGTCGACGTTGCGCTCGACCAGCCGATGCGCATTACGCAGCGCGCCGACCGCGCCACGGCCATGCTCCAGCTCCGCCATCGCCTGGGTCACGGCCTCACCGAGCGCGCTGCCGGCGCGCAGGAGCTGGCGCTCCGCGGCGAGCTTTTCCTCGTCGTCGGGCTTGGGCGACAGCGCTTCCAGTTCTTTCATCGAATGGCGCAGGTAATCCTCGTCGCGCCGCGCCGCGGCGGCGGCCGCTTCGGCGTCGGCACGCGCCTGCTCGGCGGCCCGCCAGGCGTGCCAGGCTGCGCGCACCGCGTCGGCCTGCTTTTCGAGCCCGGCGAAGGCATCGAGCGAGGCGCGATGCGTGCCCATGTCCAAAAGGCCGTGCTGCTCCATCTGGCCCTGGATCTCGACCAGCGTGTCGCCCAGCCGGCGCAGCAGCGCCACCGAGGCCGGCTGGTCGTTGACGAAGGCGCGACCGCGGCCGTCAGCGCCGACGAGGCGCCGCAGGGTCAGCACGTCATCGTCCTCGAGGCCCTGCTCGGCCAGCACCGCATGCGCCGGATGATCCTTGGGCAGGTCGAAGGAGGCCGCGACGGAGGCCTGCGTCGCGCCGCGCCGCACCGCCGCCGACTCCGCACGGTTGCCCAGCGCCAGGCCGAGTGCGTCGATCAGTATGGACTTGCCGGCGCCGGTCTCGCCGGTCAGCGCCCCCAGGCCGCCGCCGCGCGAGCGCACGAAGTCGAGGTCGAGCTTCTCGATCAGCACGAAGTCGCGGATCGAAAGCGAGACCAGCATGCAGGGTCAGAACAGTCCGAAGAACCAGCCGCGCTTTTCGTCGGACGGCGCAGGCGTGCCCTCACCGGTCATCAGGTAGTAGCTGTCCTGATACCATTCACTGCCCGGGAAGTTGTAGCCCAGCACCGCCGCCGTCTCCTGCGCCTCCTGCTTCACGCCGAGCGACAGGTAGCTTTCGACCAGGCGGTGCAGCGCCTCGGGCACGTGCGTGGTCGTCTGGTAGCGCTCGATCACCACGCGATAGCGGTTGATGGCGCCGACATATTGCTGGTTGCTCTGGTAGTAGCGGCCGACCGCCATCTCCTTGCCGGCGAGATGGTCGATGGCGAGCTCGACCTTGAGGCGCGCATCGCGAGCATATGGCGATTCGGGAAAGCGCTTGACCACCTCGGCGAGCGCATCCAGCGCCTGCTGGGTCATGCGCTGGTCGCGGCCGACGTCGGAGATCTGCTCGTAGAAGCAGAGCGCCTTCAGGTAATAGGCGTAGGGAATGTCGCGATGGCCGGGATGGAGCTGGATGAAGCGGTCCAGCGCGATGACGGCCTCGTCGTACTTGTTCGACTGGTAATAGGCGAAGGCGGCCATGATCTGCGCCTTGGTCGCCCAAACCGAATAGGGATGCTGGCGATCGACTTCCTCGAAGCCCTTCGCGGCAGCCTTGTAGTTCTGCGTGCCGAGGTCATCGAGGGCGCGATTGTACAGCACCTCCACCGGCTGCTCGACATAGTTCTTGTCGTCGTCCGAGGAGCCACAGCCGGAAAGCGTGAGTGTCGCGACCGCCAAGGCAAATCCAGTGCTGAAAACCGCTTTCCACATACCCATTCGAAAACCTGTTGCGCCGGCGCGTTTATATCACCGCCGGGGCAGAAAAAAGAGGGGCCGCGACGGGCCCCTCGAGTGATGCGTGGAGAACTTGCAGGCCTACGTCAGTTGGCTTGCCGACGCAGGAAAGCGGGAATCTGCAGGTCGTCGTCATCTCGCGCAGGCTTGGCGCGCTCGGTGACGTCGAGATTGATCGAAGCCTGCGCCGGAGCAGGCCGCGGCACGGGCTTGGGAGCCACCGCCACGACGTTCTCGGGCACCGGCCGCGGTGCCACCGGTTCGACCTGAGGCGGCGCTGCCGGCTTGGGTGCGGCAAACGCGCCGGTGATGCGCTGGAACAGGTTCGGCGCACGGCTCTCGCT
>JAEZHS010000699.1 GCA_023436825.1 Pseudomonadota bacterium
TGAACTTCTTCTTGTAGTCATCGACGAACTTCTTCACCGAAGCGACGCTGCTGTCGACATAGGGCATCTCGGTGAGGCCCATGCCGTAGAAGCCGTCCATGCCCGGGGCCGCGCCGACCACGAGGTCGTAGGCCGCCGACGAGCCCAGGAAGGTGACGTCGGTCCAGCCCGCCTTGCGCGCCGTGACATAGGGCACGATCGAGTCGCGCACGATGGTGCCCATGATGACGAGGTCGCAGCCGGCATTGCGCAGCTTGGTGATGGGCGCGGTGAAATCCTGGTCGGTCGGCTTGTGCGTCGCCGTCTCGGTGATCTTGATGCCGAGCTTCTTGGTCTGCAGTTCGACACCTTCCAGGACCTCCTTCCCGAAGTCGGTGTCCTGGTACATCACGCAGACCGCCTTCTTGCCCTTCTGCTTGACGAGGTACTCGACGCCCGAGCGGACCTGGTCGACGTAGGACGCCGCGCCGTAGAACTTCAGCCTGTCGTAGGGCTCGTACATCGAGCGCGCCGCCGTGATCGGGAACAGGTTGGGCACGCCTACGGAGAGCTGGTCCTTGAAGCAGGCGTTGTTCATCGGCGTGCCGAGCGGCGCGATGAAGGCGAAGACCTTGTCGCGGTTGATCAGCTTGTTGCAGGCCTGCACCGCCTTGGGCACCTGGTAGGCCTGGTCCTCGATGATCAGCTTGAGCTTGCGGCCGTTGATGCCGCCCTGCTCGTTGATCTCGTCGAAACGCATCTTGACGCCGTTCGACGACGATACGCCGTAGGTTGCGGCCACGCCCGACAGGTCGGTATGCGTGCCGAACGTCACCTCGGTCGCGGTCACCCCGCGGGTCTGCGCCGCGGCCGCCGTAGCCAGCGACGCGGCGGCCGCCGCGGCCGCTGCAGTCTTCACGATTGTCCACTTACGCATCGCACTACGCATCACACTCACTCTCCCTAATCATGGCGGAATCC
Source organism: Pseudomonadota bacterium (assembly GCA_023436825.1). The sequence continues at coordinate 961 of JAEZHS010000699.1, forward strand.
ATCGGGACCGCCTTTTACACACAACTATGGCGGGCTACACCGCTTCGGCATACATGCCGTCGATCATGCCCTTGTACTTCTCGTTCACGAACTTGCGCTTGAGCTTCATGGTCGGCGTGACCTCGTCGTCCTCGGCGGTGAGCTGCTGCTCGATCAGCCGGAACTTCTTGATCGTCTCGACGCGGGCGAAGTTCGCGTTCACCCGCTCGATCTCGCTCCAGATCAGGTCGTTGACCTCGCGCGTGCGGCACAGCGAGGCGAAGTCGGTGAAGGGCACGTTGTTGTCCTGGGCATGCTTGGCCACGTTGTCGTAGTCGATCATGATCAGGCACGACAGGAACTTGCGCTTGTCTCCGATCACCACCGCATCGGAGATGTAGGGCGAGAACTTCAGCTGGTTCTCGATCTCCGACGGCGTGATGTTCTTGCCGCCTGCGGTGATGATGATGTCCTTCATGCGGTCGGTGATCTTGAGATAGCCCTCGTTGTCGATGTAGCCGACGTCGCCGGTATGCAGCCAGCCGTCGCGCAGGGTCTCGGCCGTTTTCTCGGGCTGGTTCAGGTAGCCCATGAAGATGTGCGGGCCCTTGAGCAGGATCTCGCCCTCCGGCGATATCTTCGTCTCGGTGCGCGGCGCGGTGATGCCGACGGTGCCGAGCTTGATGCGGTCGGGCATGCCGGTGGCGAGCCCGCAATTCTCGGTCTGGCCGTAGACCTCTCGCATGTCGACGCCGAGCGCCCTGTACCACTTGATGAGATCGGGGGCGATTGGCGCGGCGCCGGTGCCGGCGAACTTAACGCGATGCAGGCCGATGGCGCGCTTGATGTTGTCCAGCACTACCCAGTCGGCGATCCGGTAGCCCAGCATCAGGAAGGGATCGGGCTTGCGGCCGTCGAGCTCCGCCTCGGCCTTCTTCAGTCCCAGCCCGATCGCCCACTTGTAGGCGGCGCGGCCGATCCAGGTCGCCTCCTTCATGCGGATGGCGATGCCGGAATAGAAGCGTTCCCAGATGCGCGGCACGGCGAAGAAGGTGGTCGGCGCCACCTCGCGGATGTTGTCCGGCACCGTCTCGACGCTTTCGGCGAAGTTGGCGATGGCGCCGGACCTGAGGGGCAGGAAGGCGGTGAAGGTGCGCTCGGCGACGTGGCAGAGCGGCAGGAAGGCGAGCTGCTCGCCGTCCTTCTCGATCGGGATGAAGGCATCGGCGTTGCTGAGCTGGAAGATGACGTTGCGATGCGACAGCATCGCTCCCTTGGGCGGCCCGGTCGTGCCCGAGGTGTAGACCAGCAGCGCGAGCTCTTCTGCCTTGGAGCTGTTGACCAGCTTCTCCCACAGCGCGGGATTGGCCTTGTCGTAATCGCGGCCGAGCTGCAGCAGCTCGTCGAACGACATGACCATCGGGTCCTTGAAGTCGGCCAGGCCCTCCATGTCGAAGATGAAGATCTTCACGATGTCGGGACAGCGCTCGCGCACGTCGAGCGCCTTGTCGAGCTGCTCCTCGTTCTCGACGAACAGGAATCGGGTGCGGCTGTCGTTCAGGATGTACTCGACCTGCTTGGCCGAATCGGTGGGATAGATGCCGTTGGTGACGCCGCCCACGGCCATCGTGCCCATGTCGACGTAGAGCCACTCCGGCACCGTTTCGGCCAGCACCGAGACGACCTGGCCGTGGCTCAGCCCGAACTTCACCAGGCCCATGCCGACTGCCCGGGCGTGCTCGCCGTACTCGCGCCACGACGTCGCGCGCCAGATGCCGAGATCCTTCTCGCGGAAGGCGGTGCGATCGGCGCGCGCCTTCACCTGATGCCAGAAGAGCTTGGGAATCGTGTCGCAGCCTTCGACTTCGATCCGCTCGTTTCCACCAGCCATTGCGCTCTCCCTCATCTCCAGGTCTTGCGCTTCTTCCAGCGCCGCTTGCCGCGCGCGCCCTGTTCCTTGATGCCGAGATAGAATTCCTTGATGTCTTCCTTCTGCAGCAGCCGCTCGCAGGTGTCGGCCATGACGATGCGGCCGACTTCCAGCACGTAACCGAAGTCTGCGGTCTGGAGCGCCATGTTGGCGTTCTGCTCGACCAGCAGGATGGTGACGCCGCGCTCGCGGTTGATGCGCACGATGATCTCGAAGATGTCCTTCACCAGCTTCGGCGAGAGCCCTAGCGACGGCTCGTCGAGCAGCATCAGGTGCGGCCGCGCCATCAGCGCGCGGCTGATCGCCAGCATCTGCTGCTCGCCGCCCGACAGCGAGCCCGCGCGCTGCTCGGCGCGCTCGCGCAGGACGGGGAAGTAGCCGAACACGGTCTCGAGATCCTGGGCGACACCGTCCGGGTCCTTGCGCGTGTAGGCGCCCATGCGCAGGTTCTCGCGCACGCTGAGGAACGGGAAGACCTCGCGGCCCTCCGGCACGTGGCTCATGCCAAGCCGCATCACCTTGTCGGGATCCATGCCGCGGATCTCGCGGCCCTCGAACAGCACGCTGCCCTTCTGCGGGTCCATGACGCCGCTGATGGTCTTGAGCACCGTGGTCTTGCCGGCGCCGTTGGCGCCCAGGATGGTGACGATGCCGCCCTTGCGCACCTCGAAGGAGACGCCGCGGATGGCCATGATCGGGCCGTAGTAGGTCTCGACGTTGCTGACCTTGAGGACGGGTTCGCTCATGCTTCCTCCCCATCGAAGATGGGGAGGTGGCCCGCAGGGCCGGAGGGGTCATGGGCCGCAGCGTTGATGCCCATGACCCCTCCGTCCGCTTCGCGGACACCTCCCCACGCGCAGCGTGGGGAGGAAGAAGGTGTGCTTGCTGGCGTCATCCTCAGCCCCCCAGATAAGCGCGAATGACTTCGGGATGGGACTGCACCTCGCCGGGCGTGCCCATGGCGAGCGGTCGGCCGTAGTTCAGCGCCAGCACGCGATCGGACACCGCCGAGACCAGGCTCATGTCGTGCTCGACCATCAGCACGGTGATGCCGAGCAGGTTGCGGATGTCCTGGATCCAGAACGCCATGTCCTCGGTCTCCTCGACGTTCAGGCCCGAAGAGGGCTCGTCGAGCAGCAGCAGCTTGGGATCGGTGCAGAGCGCGCGGGCGAGCTCGGTCACCTTGCGCACGCCGTAGGGCAGGTTGACGATGAAGCTGTCGCGGTATTGCTGCAGGTCGAGGAAGTCGATCGCCTTCTCGACGGCCTCGCGATGCTCGAGCTCCATCTGGCGCACCGACGGCAGGAACAGCAGCTCCGAGAAGAAGTTCGACTTCTTGTGCGCATGTCGCGCCAGCAGGAGATTCTGCAGCAGCGTCGCGTGCTCGAACAGCTCGATGTTCTGGAAGGTGCGGGCGATGCCGAGCGCGGCGATCTTGTGCGGCGGCACATTGGTGATGTCGGTGCCGTCGAACATTAGCTTGCCGCCGGTCGACTGGTAGATGCGGCTCACCAGGTTGAAGATCGTGGTCTTGCCGGCTCCGTTGGGGCCGATGATGGTGAAGACCTCACCCTTGGCGACGTCGAAGGTGACGCCGTCGACGGCCTTGATGCCGCCGAAGTTGATCGAGAGGTTGTCGACGGAGAAGAAGCTCATCGCAGGCGCTCCGACCGCATGTAGCTCTTCTGTCGCTTGAAGGTGGCGCCGCGATACATCGGGAAGGTCGAGAAGAAGACGCGGATCTTGACCCAGCGGCCGTACATGCCGAGCGGTTCGAGCAGGATCATCAGCACCAGGATCAGGCCGAAGATGCCGGCCTCGACGCCGGGCTTCTTCAGGAAGTTGCCGACGCCGTCGCCGATCAGGCCGAGCACCTTGATGTTCATCGCCGCCGCGGCATCGTTCATGGTGGCCGGGATCGAATCGCGCAGGATGGCGATCAGGGGCGGCAGCAGGGCCACGAAGATCGCCCCGAACACCGCGCCGTGCAGCGAGCCCAGCCCGCCCACGATCACCAGCAGCAGGAACTGGATCGACAGCAGGATGGTGAAGATGTCGGGCGCCAGGTAGGCGATCTTGTGGGCGAACAGGGCGCCCGCCAGGCCCATCAGCGCGGCCGAGTAGGCGAAGGCGATGGACTTGTAGATCGCGAGGTTGACGCCCATCGACTGAGCGGCGATCTCGCTGTCGCGGATGGCGATCCAGGCTCGGCCCGTGGGCGAGCGCAGCAGGTTGCGCGTCAGCCACAGCACGACCACCAGGAAGAACAGGCAGAGATAGTAGAACGCGCCTTCTTCCTGGAAGGGCACGCCGAAGATGACCGGCTTCTCGACCGGCATGCCGGCGAAGCCGTGGGTGACCGATTCCCAGCGGCTGAACACTTCCTGGATGATCACCGAGAAGGCGAGCGTGGCGATGGCGAGGTAGATGCCGGTCATGCGCAGGGCAGGCAGGCCGACGACGATGCCGCTCGCCGTGGTGATTGCTACCGCAAGCACGACGGACGGGATCCACGGAATGCCGTTCTTGAGGAAGAAGGCGTGGGCGTAGGCGCCGATGCCGAGGAAGGCGGCATGCCCCAGCGAGACCAGGCCGGTGTAGCCCACCAGCACCATCAGCGAGACGCCACAGATGGCATAGATGAACACCCAGGTCGCCTCGCCGACATAGTAGTCGGACATCAGCATCGGCAGGGCCACCACGGCCACGGCGAGCAGGCCGTACCAGCCGGCATCGACCTTGTCTTTGAACAGCCGGATGTCCTGGTTGTAGGACGTCTTGAACTGGAAACGCATGGGCGCCCTACACCTTCTTGCGCGCCATCGTGCCGAACAGGCCCTGCGGCCGTACCGCCAGCATGACCAGGAGCACGATGTAGGGCGCGGTGTCCTTGAAGCCGTCGGGCAGGGTGGCGCCGGCATAGAGCTCGATCAGGCCGATGACGATGCCGCCGACCAGGGCGCCCGGGATCGAGCCGAAGCCGCCTAGCACCGCGGCGGCGAACGCCTTCAGCGCGACCGCCAGGCCCATGTTGATGTCGATCAGGGTCACCGGTGCCAGCAGGATGCCGGCCGCTGCCGCCACCCCGGCCGAGATCGCCCAGATCAGAGAGAAGATCAGCTTGACCGGGATGCCCATGTAATAGGCGGCGAGCTGGTTCTGCGAGGTCGCCTGCATGGCCACGCCGATGCGCGTGTGGTTGAAGAAGGCGTAGAGCACGCCGCACAGGATGAGCGTGCCGACCACGATCGAGATGTACTGGTGGCTGAG
>JAEZHS010000714.1 GCA_023436825.1 Pseudomonadota bacterium
TCGTTCGACGTGACCTTCTTCGAGTTGGACTTCAGGTGCTCGACGACGGCCTCGACCGCGAGGTCGATACCGCGCTTGAGGTCCATCGGGTTCATGCCGGCGGCGACGGCTTTCGAGCCTTCGCGAACGATCGCCTGCGCGAGCACGGTCGCCGTGGTGGTGCCGTCACCGGCGAAGTCCGAGGACTTCGACGCGACTTCGCGCACCATCTGCGCGCCCATGTTCTCGAACTTGTCGTCGAGCTCGATCTCCTTGGCGACGGTGACGCCGTCCTTGGTGATACGGGGCGCGCCGAAGCTCTTTTCGATGACGACGTTGCGGCCCTTCGGTCCCAGCGTCACCTTCACCGCGTTGGCGAGGATGTCGACACCGCGCAGCATCCTGTCGCGCGCTTCCGTCGAGAATTTCACTTCCTTGGCGGACATTGACCCAAAACCTCCTTCCATGGGTGTGTTGTGGTTGGCGATCTTCAGGCGGCGCGACGCAGCCCCGGCTTCTTGTCGAGGACGCCCATGACGTCGCTTTCTTTCATGATCAACAGCTCCTCGCCGTCGATCTTGACTTCGGTGCCCGACCACTTGCCGAACAGGATGCGGTCGCCGGCTGCGAGGTCCATCGGCACGAGCTGTCCCTGCTCGTTGCGCGCGCCTGGACCGACGGCAACGACCTCGCCTTCCATGGGCTTTTCCTTGGCGGTGTCGGGAATGATGATGCCACCGGCCGTCTTCTCATCGGCCTCGATGCGACGCACGACGACACGGTCGTGCAACGGGCGGAGATGCATGCAAATCCTCCTGGTGCAGAGCAATGGTCATGTTGTTCCGACGGCGACGCCATCGGCGATGAGCGATCTAGAAATTCCACCTGGGGGCTTCAAGGTTCTGCCGCAAAATTTTTGCAATCCGCCGCAACTCTGCTTGACCCAGCGGCCCCGCCTTCTAGATCGCTGGCGATCGAAGGCGGTTGGTCGCATGAGCAACAGCGAACCTGGATGGGCGGTCCCATTGACGAGATGAGCCGCGACGAGCTGGCGTCGGCACTGAAAGCCGCCGTGGCCGCGCTGCGCTCCGCCCATCGAAACTTGTTCATGCGTCCGGAAGTCGAGGTGACGGAGACGGCGGCCGGCACGGTAGGGACGCGCACCTTCAACTGGGCCTTCATCCCGGCCGGCCATCTTCGGTTCCTGGACGCTCTCGCTGCCGATCACGGCCTCGGCGGTGCCGTCGTGCGCTTTGCGCCGGACCGGCTCGAGGTCGAGGTGCCGCGGCGACTGCAGATCGAGCAGCTCCTGCCCTGCAGCAACTGGACGCCGAGAGGGACGTGCTCGATGTCAGCCAAGTGCCGTGAGCAGGCGCTGCCCCTCTTGACGGTTGCCGACGCAAAACTAGATCGCCTGCTGCCGGTTGCCCAAGGGTGCCGGGTCTCCTGAGCTGCCGAGGCCTGCCCCTGTCGCGGCTGCCGGCTTCTGTACCCAACCAGATGAAAGGAGGCCAACGATGAGTGTGCGTGATCTCATTCCCTGGGGGCGCAGCAACGACCGGGCCCCTGCTCCCTATCGCGAAGATGATCGCCACCCCTTCCTGTCGCTGCATCGCGAGATGAACCGGGTGTTCGACGATTTCTTCCGCGATTTCGACATGCGCCTACCCATGATGGGCGGTGGCGGCTTCAACGGCGGCTGGCCTCACATGGACATGTCGGAGACCGACAAGGAGCTCACCATCACCGCAGAGCTGCCGGGAATGGAGGAGAAAGACGTCGAGCTGCTGCTCGAGGATGGCGTCCTGCGGCTCAGAGGCGAAAAGCGCGCCGAGAGCGAGGACAAGGAACGCCAGTTCTCCGAGCGCTACTATGGCCGCTTCGAGCGCCGCATCCCGCTGGACGCAGAGGTCCAGGCGGACAAGGCTGAGGCGCGCTTCAGGAACGGGGTGCTCACGGTGAAGCTGCCGAAGAATCCCGAGGCGCAGCCGAAGTCTCGGCGCATCTCGATCAGTCATTGATCGACGGACGCAAGGGATGAGCCGGTCCTGCGGCCTGACGCGGGCCGCAGGACGGCGCCTCCACGACAACGGTGCACGCCATGCAAACATCCTCGCGAACTTTCACCAGGTTCGGCACTGCTGAGGCCAACCATCGGCCGGCCTCCAACGACAATGCGCTGCCTCGGCTTCCGGCCGCCCGTCCGGCGTTCCCGGAAGATGCCGTCGCCTGCATCGAGCGCCAGGCGCAATCGCCAATGACTTCGGCTCCGGGAGGGCGTCAGGAGTGGCGCCTCACCTTCCAGCGGCGCAGCGCTCCTTTCATCGATCCCCTGATGGGCTGGACGGGCTGTCGCGATCCGCTCGCCCAGCTCGAGCTCATCTTCCCCACACTGAAGGACGCTGTGTCCTACGCCCAGCGACAGGGACTGCGCTACGTCGTCCGTCACGACGTTAGGTCGCGGCAAGCGACCGACCGGCGGGCGCGCCGGCGTCGCGTCTTTTCCGACGCGACACTGGGCCGGCTGGGCCTCAGGCGGCTGCAAGGCACCTATGGCCAGGCCATGGCCGACGCGGACGCCACTCCACCGCCACCCAACGAGCCGGCCGCACAACCGTCGGCCATGGAGATCGTGCGGGATCCCCATCTCTCGGTCGACGACAAGCGCTCCCTGTTGATGAACCGCGCCTTCGACGAATATCTGCTCGATCAGGATGCCGGCAGCGCCGAAGGAACGCGGTGGGCGCGGCTGCGGGAGATCGAGCACGCGCTGTTGGTGCTCGAGCGCGGTGACGTTGCAGCAGGCGAGCGAACGGCGGCGTAGAACACATTGCCGGCAAAGGAGGGGCAGGGCTCGAAGCGTCAACCTTTTCTCTCCGAGCCTGAACCCTTTCCAATTCTTCCACCCTCTTGGCCTGTGTAAGTCCATGAGGGAGGCTCGATCGATGATCTTTCAACGCAACATCCCGGGCTGGGAGCGCGGCCTGCGCGCTCGTCGAGCGGCGAGTCTCGTGAGCGGCCTCGCCCGCATCCATGGCGGCCTGGTGGCGGCGGCGAAGGCCGGCGATACTGCCGCGCTCGATCGCCTGCACACCGTATCGCAACCCGACCTGATGCGCTTCGCCCGGCGCACCTGCGGCGCACCGTGCCGCTGGAGCATGCCGATTCGTCGGCACTGCGCATCGAACCGGTGCCGAACGACCTCAGGCGCGGCCTCGGCGCCATGATCGCGGCCCTGCCCGACCTCTATCGCGAGGTGCTGATCCTGCGCGACATCGAGGAACTGACGGCGCCCGAGGCGGCGGCGCAGCTCGGCATCTCGATCGAGGCAGTGAAGAGCCGTTTGCATCGAGCGCGCGCCATGCTGCGCGAGAAGCTTTTGGGCTCGGGGTACTGGTCGTCGTGAGCTCAAGGCCTCATGGTCTTCCGGACCGCGCGCGTCCTCGCGCGCTT
>JAEZHS010000734.1 GCA_023436825.1 Pseudomonadota bacterium
CAGCGCGCCTCATGACTATGAGCGCGCTGGAAGCGCGCCGTCCGGAAGACTATGAACGAAAAGCGGGTCTGAGAGCCCACACCATCGGCACCGTCGTCAGCGCAATGCAGGCCACGATGCTGAGCGCGATCGGCAGACCCACCGCGTCGCCGACGAAACCCGAGATCAGCGGCCCGGTCGCGCCGGCAACGGACCCGCCGGTATAGAAGATCGCGAAGGCGTGCGTGCGCTTCTCGGGGCTGACGAACTCGGGGACGGTGCCGTAGAGCACCGACGACGTGCCGTTCAGCATCAGGCCCACCGCGGGCAGCAGCACGAGTGCCAGCGGCAACGACAGAGGCAACAGCAACAGGATCAGCACTGTCGTCGCCACCTCGGTCAGGATCACCGAGGGCACGACACCGAGCTTCTCGCCCACCCAGCCCATCACCAGCTTGCCGGCCGCCCCGCCGGCGAACATCAGCGACAGCCCAAGGCCGATCGTCGGGATGTCAGCGCCTTTGTTGCGCAACAGGAAGGGCAGGAAGATCAGGAAGCCGGTACGCACCAGAGCGTCGGCGATGTGGATGGCGAACAGGAGCCAGTAGGCCCATGGGCGATCCTGCCCGCCGGCCGCCTCCTTGGCGGTGCTGCCCTTGTCATGCAGCGGGACCGGCCTCAGCGTGCCGAGAATGACGCCCGCGCCCAGCACGGCGATCGCGGCGATGACGATCAGTCCCTGTTGCCAGCCGATCGACGCGACGATCAGGGCGAAGAAGGCCGGGAGCAACACCTTGCCGACGTCACCGGTGAAATTGTAGGTGCCGAGCGCCGTGCGCGAGCGCAGGCCGGAGAAGGCGGCCGAGATGAGACTGGAGCCAATCGGATGCTGCGTGCTGCCGCCCAATCCGGCCAGCAGCAGACCCGCGGCAACGCCGTACAGCGAGCCGGTGAGGCCCGCGAGGCCGTAGCCCACGGCCACCAACACTGTCCCCATCGCCAGCACGTGCACGCCGCCGAAGCGGACGGCGAGCCTGCCCGACGGGATCTGGCCGACTGCCATGCCGCCGGAATAGACGGTCTTCAGCGCGCCGACGGCGGCATAACTCAGCCCGAACTGAGCCTGCAGCAGGGGATAGAGGACGTTCAGAAGGTCGGTGAAGCCGTCGTGCAGGGCATGAGCGCCGCCGCAGACCGTCAGTGTCCGACGGGGAGTAACGGTGGGAGCGACGGTGACTGTCATCTCCCTGTCACAATACTACCGACCGGGCATCGCCCTGAACCAAAAAGCGATCTGCTGTTGAAAATCGTTTTCGGCGAAGGTGGTGTCGGTGATCACGGAAGGCTTGCCGTCGCGCGGATAGCGCACGCTTGCAAGCCGTGTGAACTTGGTGTCGCTGAGATGCAGCAGCAGCACGTCGCCCTGGCGACGCATGAAGACGAGGTCGTGGATCTTGCGGATGTTGGTGAGGCTGACCACGAAGCGGTCGCTGCCGTCCTGCTGAGCGATCTGGCGCACCGGGATGTCGCGGCCCTCGTTGGTGATGCCCATCAGCGCCAGCGCCTCGGGCGCCAGCATGTTGTCCTTGCCGCTCTTCTGGATCCACAGCACCAGACGGTCGCCGCGCGGCGAGAGCGTGTAACGAGGCTTGCTTTGTCCGAACAGGCCCGAGGTCGTGCAGGCGCCGACGGGCAGGCTGAGCGCGGCGAGGAGGAGGGAGCGCCGCGCGAGTACGCTGTTGTTCTGATTCAACCTTGATCCTTCCTGAGCTTGTCCCCAGTCCCATCCATGTCCACCATCACCGGAGCGATGGTCTCCAGTGCGCCGTCGCGGATGGCGCGGAAGAAGCAGTTGTGTCGTCCGGTATGGCAGGCCACGCCCTTCTGGTCGACCAGGACCAGCAGGGTGTCTCCGTCGCAGTCGATGCGGAGATCGACCAGCGTCTGGATGTGGCCCGACGTGTCGCCCTTGCGCCACGGCGCCTTGCGCGAGCGCGACCAATAACAGACACGGCCCGTGCGCATGGTCTCGGCGATGGCGTCGCGATCCATCCAGGCCATCATCAGGATTTCGCCCGAATCGTGCTGCTGGGCGATGGCCGGGACCAGGCCCTGGGCGTCGAACTGGATGGCGGCGATCGCCTGATCGATGGCGGCCGGCAGGTATGTCGTCGGGACAACGTTGGCGGTGCTGGGCATTGGAGGGCGAGCCTTGGCCTGCGAACGGAACGGGGCGTATAATCGCCCGACACCAGCTTGGCAAATCGGGAACCGCGTGAAGAAGACCGCCAAAGCCTCGGCGCACGGCCACGACCACAAGCACTGCATCGAGGACGCCGTGGCGGCGGCCGAGAAGCTGTGTGCCGAAAAGGACCTGCGTTTCACGCCCTTGCGCCGTCGCGTGCTCGAGCTCGTATGGTCGAGCCACAAGCCGGTCGGCGCCTACGCCCTGCTCGACGAACTGCGCAACGAGGAGCTGGGATCGGCGCCGCCCACGGTCTACCGCGCGCTCGACTTCCTGATCGACAACGGGCTCATCCACCGCATCGAGCGCATGAACGCCTTCGTCGGCTGCAGCCACCCCGGCGAGGCCCATCGCGGCTTCTTCCTGATTTGCGGCGAATGCGGCAATGCCGAGGAGCTGCAGAGCGACGGACTTGCCGATACGATCGCCGCGAGCGCCAACCGCCGAGGCTTCGCCGCGCGCGACATGACCCTGGAAGTCACGGGCACCTGTGCTGACTGCCGGAAGGGTTAGCTCATGGTCTTCCGGACCGCTCACTCATGATTCCCGAGCGAGCCGGAGGCTCGCGGTCCGGAAGACCATGACATGACGACAGTTTACAAGATCGTCGCCGCTGATCTGTGGCGAGCAGCCGAAGAAAGCGGCGTTTTTGCCGGCGCGGGAATAGACCTGAAGGATGGCTTCATCCACCTGTCCACGGGCGCGCAGGCAAAGCGGACGGCTCAGCTGTACTTTGCAGGCCGGGACAATCTCGTGCTCGTGGCGGCTGACGGGGCGCGCCTTGGAAACGTGCTGAAGTACGAGCCTTCTCGCGATGGCGATCTGTTTCCGCATCTCTACGGACTGCTGCCATTGACGGCGGTCCTGTGGGTGCGCCCGCTGCCTCTCGGTGCAGACGGCAACCACGTCTTTCCCGACGATGTAGTCTGACTGAAATTCCGGTCGACGGGCCGGCGGATGCGGCTCAGGGGCCGTCGGCATACATATTGCGACGCGCCATCGCGACTCCTAGAGTTGCTCGGAGATAAAAGGCGCGCACAGCCAATAAAAGGGAGCCTGTCATGGAGATCAGCCGTTTGCGTCGTCGCCACGTCGTCTCGTTGCTCGGAGGCGCCGCCGCCGTCGGTGTGTCGGGGCGGGCCTTCGCCCAGGCCGAGCCGCCCAAGCCAGCCCAGATCGTGGTCAATCACTCAGGCGGCTCGATGGGCAGCGCCATGCGCAAAGCATTCTTCAACGGCTTCGAGAAGAAATACGGCATCCGCGTCGTCGAGACGAGCCCGGTCGACTTCGGCAAGCTGCGCGCCATGGTCGATTCGGGCAACGTCGAATGGGACCTCACCGAGATCGGCGGCCAGGACGCCATCCGCGCCGGCAAGGCCAACCTGCTCGACAAGGTCGATCCGAAGGTCGTCGATCGTTCGAAGTACCCCGAGACGGCGCAGAACCCCTATGTCTTCGCCTCGTCGGTCTATACGACGATCATCGGCTACCGCACCGATGTCTTCAAGAACGGCAGCCAGCCCAAGAGCTGGGCCGATTGGTGGGACGTCAAGAAGTTCCCCGGGGCGCGCTCGATGCGCAACCATCCGACCGACAATCTCGAGTTCGCGCTGATCGCCGACGGCGTGCCGAAGGACAAGGTCTACCCGATCGACTTCGACCGCGCCTTCAAGAAGCTCGACCAGATCAAGCCGCACGTCACCGCCTGGTGGTCGACCGGCCAGCAGCCGGCGCAGCTCCTGCTCGACAAGGAGGTCGTGCTGGCGACCGGCTGGAACGGCCGCTTCTACGACATCATCAAGAAGGGCGCGCCGGTCGAGATCGAATGGAACGAGGGCGCCCTGAAGCAGGGCAGCTTCGCCATCCCGCGCGGCGCCAAGAACCCGTACTGGGCCAACAAGATGCTGGCCGAGCTCGCGATCCCGCAGCAGCAGGCGGTCTATGCGTCGGAGCTCGGCTATCCCGGCCTCAACCTCGAATCGCTGAACTTCGTCGACGCCAAGGTGAAGCCCTATCTGCCGACCGCGTACCTCGACAAGCAGTTCTGGATCAGTGACGAGTGGTATGCCGAGCACGGCACCAAGGCCGCCGAGCTGTGGAACACCTGGATGCTGAAGAAGGCGTGAGCAACACAGGATCGGCCGACCTCCTGATCGAGGGGGTCGGCAAGCGTTTTGGCGAGGTCGTGGCGCTCGACCGCGTTTCGCTCCAGGTAGCGCAAGGCGAGCTGCTGACGATCCTGGGGCCCAGCGGCTCGGGCAAGACGACGCTGCTGAAGGTCGTCGCCGGCTTCGAGACGCCCGACGGCGGATCGGTGAAGGTGGGCGGAGAGGAGATCACCGCCCTGCCGCCGGCCAGGCGCGACATCGGCATGGTGTTCCAGAACTACGCGCTGTTCCCGCATCTCACGGTGCAGGGCAACGTCTCGTTCCCGCTCGAGATGCGCAACGTGGCGCGGTCGGAAATCGACCGGCGCGTCGCCGAGGCCATCGCCATGGTCGAGCTCGAGGGCTACGAGCGGCGCCTGCCGCGGCAGCTCTCCGGCGGCCAGCAGCAGCGCGTCGCGCTGGCCCGCGCCATCGTCTTCAATCCGCGGCTTCTGCTGCTCGACGAGCCCTTCGGTGCACTCGACCGCAAGCTGCGCGAGACGATGCAGCTCGAGGTCCGGCGCCTGCAGCGCAAGCTCGGCCTGACCACGATCTTCATCACCCATGACCAGGAAGAGGCGCTGGTCCTGTCGGACCGCATCGCCGTGATGAACCGCGGCGCGATCCAGCAGGTCGCCACGACGACCGAGATCTATGAACGGCCAGCCAACGATTTCGTCGCCGACTTCGTGGGCGAGAGCAACATCTTCCACGGCACGATGAGCGCGCCGGGCACGGTCGTGCTGGACAATGGGCGCGCGCTCGACGTCACGAGCAGCCTGCCGGTCGGCCGCGAGGTCGGCGTCCTGATGCGGCCGGAACGCTTTTCGCCCGGCGGCGCCAACGCCTTCGCCGGCGAGGTGCTGGAGGCGGTCTATCTCGGCACGTCCTTCAAGCTGCGTCTGGCGTGCGAGGGCGGCATGGAACTGCTCATCCGCCAGCCGGCCAAAGGTTCGCTGCCCGGTCCCGGCGCGCGGGTGGAGGTCGGCATCGCCCCGGACGCCATCCATGTGTTCTGATCATCTGGACTGCAATGGGAGCGCGGCGCTCTCTTGGTTTCCTCCTCCCCAAGCGAAACTTGGGGAG
>JAEZHS010000784.1 GCA_023436825.1 Pseudomonadota bacterium
GGCCTGGAGGCCCGCGGTCCGATGAGAGCTGAGCTGAATTACTTCCGGATTTCGGTGAAGGCCACACCGGTGGCCAGCAGCTTGTCGATCTCGGCCGGCGAATAGCCGACTTCGCCCAGCACCTTGCGGGTGTCGGCGCCGAAGGTTCGCGGCTTGCTGCGCGGGTTTGCCGGCGTGCGCGAGAGCTTCACCGGGTTGCCGACGTTGCGCCAGCCGTCCTTCTCCCAGACCATGCCGCGGTGCTTGGTGTGCGGATGCTCCATGACGTCCGGCACTTCCATCACCGCGCCCGACGGCACGCCGCTCTTCATGAGTTCGTTGGCGAATTCCTCGCCGTTGCGGTCCTTGGTCAGCGCCCGCAGCTCGGCCTCGAGTTCCTCGCGGTGGGCGACGCGATCCTTGTTGGTCTTGAAGCGCGGATCGTCGGCCAGCTCCGGTTTGCCCAGCATCTGCGTCAACTTGCGGAACTGCCCGTCATTGCCGGCGCCGATCACGATGTTGCGGCCCTTGGTCGGGAAGTTGGCATAGGGCGCGAGATTGCCGTGGCTGTTGCCGTAGAGCTTGGGCTTCAGCCCGGCCATGAAGTAGTTGGGCGCATGCGGCTGGTGCAGCGCCACGGCGCTGTCGTAGAGCGTGGCGTCGACGAACTGGCCCTTGCCCGAGCGATTGCGCTCGTACAACGCCATCAGGATTCCCATGCAGGCATTCATGCCGGTCGAGAGATCGACCACCGGCACGCCGATGCGCACCGGTCCCGCCTCGGGAGCGCCGTTGACCGAGACCAGGCCAGCCGAGGCCTGCACCATGGCGTCGTAGCCCGGGAAGCCGCCCAGCGGGCCGTCTGCGCCGAAGCCCGAGACACGCGCATGGATCAGGCGCGGGAACTTCTTCGACAAAGTGTCGTAGCCGATGCCCCATTTCTCCATGGTGCCGGTCTTGAAGTTCTCGATCAGCACGTCGGCCGTGTCGAGCAGCTTCAGCAGGACCTCGCGGCCTTCCGGCTTCGACAGGTCGAGCGCCACCGTGCGCTTGTTGCGATTGATGCCGGCGAAATATGCGGAGATGCCTTCCTGGTCGAACGGCGGGCCCCAGAGCCGGGTCTCGTCGCCCTGCGGCGGCTCGATCTTGATCACCTCGGCGCCGTGGTCGGCCAGCATCTGGGCGCAGTACGGCCCGCCCAGCACACGTGACAGATCGACGACTTTCAGGCCTTCCAATGCCCCCGGCATCTCGTTCCACTCCTCGGACAAGCGTGAGAGCGGGCGTTATAGACCATGGCGCACGGCCTCGATACGCTCATCGGAGCGCGGATCTCCAGGTCCGCTCATCGTCTTCCGGCCGCGCGTATCCTGCGCGCCGCATGAGCATGAGCGAGCCAGGAGGCTCGCCGTCTGGAAAAGGATGAGCGGGCCTGGAGGTCCGCGCTCCGAAAGGAGAAGCCCATGCTCAGCGGAATTCATGGCCATCAGGACATCGAGCGCGTCGTCTACGGCAAGCCGGCCGGTCCCGCGCTGCGCGCCGAGGCCGAGCGGGTGGGGGCGAAACGTGTGTTCGTGACGACTTCCAAATCGGTAGCGCAAAGCACGCTGCTGGCCGACGTCATCCGTGATCTCGGCGACCGTTATGCCGGCGTCTATTCCGGCATCACCGCCCATTAGCCGCGACCTTGCGTCATCGAGGGTGCGAAGCTCGCCCGCGAGGTCGACGCGGACCTCATGGTCGCCGTAGGCGGCGGCTCGGTGATCGACGCCACCAAGGTGATGCTGATCGCGCTGTGGCAGAATGCGACCACGATCGACGATCTCGACCGCTATCGCGCCGGCCGGCCGAAGGAGGGACACGCGCCGCCCTCGGAGGCGATCAAGCCGCCGGCCGATGCTGTCCGCATGATCGCCGTGCCGACCACATTGTCGGCGGCGGAGTTCAACCCCTTCGCCGGCATCAGCGATCCGCGGCATGGCATCAAGGAGAGCTTCGGCCATCGCCTGGTCGTGCCGCGCGTCATCGTGCTCGACCCGGCGGCGACGCTCGCCACGCCGATGGATCTGATGCTGTCGACGGGCATCAAGGCCGTCGACCATGCGGTCGAGCGGCTGTGCTCGCAGCAGGCTCATCCCTTCGTGCTGGGCACCGCGACCGAAGCGCTAAAACTCCTGACCAAGGCGTTGCCTGCCCACGCGGCGAGGCCCGACGACATGCCGACGCGGCTCGACCTGCAGTTCGGCATGTGGCTGTCGATCGGAGCGGGCACCTCGGGCGTCGGCACCGGCGCCAGCCACGGCATCGGCCATGTGCTGGGCGCCGCTTGCCACGTGCCGCACGGCCATACCTCGTGCGTGATGCTGCCCTCGGTGCTGCGCTGGAACCTGCCGGCCAACGCCGAACGTCAGAGCCGGGTGAGCGACGCGTTCGGGAAGCCCGACGAGCCGGCGGCCGATCTGGTGGCGGGTCTGGTGAGGTCGCTCGGCCTGCCGGGACGGCTGGCCGATGTCGGCGTCGGCCGCGACCGCTTCCGCGAGATTGCGGAGAAGTCGATGCACGATCGCGCCGTGCTCAACAATCCGCGACCCATCGAGCGGCCGGACCAAGTGGTGGAGATCCTGGAATTGGCAGCGTGACGTTTAAGGGACGATGATCGACAAGCTTTGCCGTTGCACCCATGAGGTCTTTTCATGAGGTGGAACTCTCGAAAGGCGTAAGCTTCCACACGACTTGTTAGGGACGAGGACCCATCATGCCTTCTGTCCAGACCACTCCCTCGACTGCCGTCGTCCCGCCGCGTGGCGCCTGGGTTGAGGCGAACGTGCCCTATCTCGCTGACCTCAGCATCAAGCCGGTGACCTACAATCCGCCGATCGGCACCGGCGTAGCGCGGCGCGAAGGCAACTATCGCGACTTCAAGATGCGCATCCACAATGCGCGGCCGCTCATCAAGGACCTGTCGCTCGATCGCCAGGCCTTCATCCTGACGCCGCACGAAACTCAGGTGCGCGACTTCTACGACAAGGACGAGATCCGCCGCATCTACGAGCCCGAGGTCGAGGTGCTGGTCAAGCGCAAGACCGGGGCATCGAAGGTCGTGGTGTTCGACCATACAATTCGCGCCGCCGATCGCGGAGTCGAACGCGGTCATCGCTCGCCGGTACGCTCAGTGCACAACGACTACACCGAAAAGTCGGGCCCGCAGCGCGTGCGCGACCTGTTGCCACCGGACGAGGCGGAGGCGCGGCTGAAGAAGCGCTTCGTCGAGATCAACGTATGGCGCAACGTCGCCCACGATCCGGTCGAGATGTCGCCCCTGGGCTTCGTCGACTCCGAGAGCATCGCGCCGCGCGATCTCGCGGTCTGCGACCTGGTCTATGCCGATCGCACCGGCGAGATCTATATCGGCGTCTACAACGCCGACCATCGCTGGTACTATTTCCCGCGCATGACGCGCGACGAGGCCGTGCTGATCAAGTGCTACGACTCGATGAAGGATGGCCGCGCCCGGTTCTCCTTGCACTCGGCGTTCGACGATCCGACCTCGCCCACGAACCCGAAGGCGCGCGAGAGCATCGAGACCAGGACCTTCGCCTTCTTCGATTAGCTTTCTTCAGGACCGCGGGCCTCCAGGCCCGCTCATGGTCTTCGTCTTGTTCGGACCGCAGGCGTCTCGCC
>JAEZHS010000038.1 GCA_023436825.1 Pseudomonadota bacterium
GGATCGGCGCCCAGGCGAACATGGAGGCCGGGGGAGCGGGGATGTTCCAGCCGGCGCGGCCGAAGGAGTCGACCATCACGTCACGGCGGCGATGATAGACTTCACGCACCTCCGCGATCTCGCTGCCATCGCCATTGAGCGCGGCGCTCGCCGCGACCTGGATCGGCGTGAACGCGCCGTAGTCGAGGTACGATTTGATGCGGGTCAGGGCCTGGATCAGCGTCTTGTTGCCGGCGGCGAAGCCGATGCGCCAGCCCGCCATCGAGTTGGTCTTGCTCATCGAGGTGAACTCGACAGCGATGTCGCGCGCGCCCGGCACCTGCAGCACCGACGGCGGCGGGTTGCCGTCGAAATAGATCTCGGCATAGGCGAGGTCCGACAGGATCCAGATGCCCTGGCGTTTGCAGAAATCGACGATCGCCGCGTAGAAGTCGAGATCGACCACCTGCGCCGTCGGGTTCGACGGATAGTTCAGCACCAGCGCGATCGGCTTCGGGACGGTGTGGCGCACCGCCCGCTCCAGGGCCGGCAGGAACTCCGCAAGCGAGGTGCTGCCCGGCACCGGGATATGGCGCACCGAGCCGCCGGCGATGATGAAGCCATAGGGATGGATGGGATAGCTGGGGTTGGGCACCAGCACGATGTCGCCCGGCGAGGTGATGGCCTGGGCGAGGTTCGCCAGCCCCTCCTTCGAGCCCAGCGTGACGATGATCTCGCTCTCGGGATCGAGCTCGACACCGAAGCGGCGCGCATAATAGGCCGCCTGGGCCTTGCGCAGGCCGGGAATGCCGCGCGAGGCGGAGTAGCCGTGGGCGCGCGGATTGGCGGCGGCCTCGGCGAGCTTGGCGACGATGTGCGGAGCGGTCGGCAGGTCGGGGTTTCCCATGCCGAGATCGATGACATCCTGGCCGGCGCCGCGGGCGCGCGCCTTCATGGCGTTCACTTCCGCGAACACGTAGGGCGGCAGGCGCTTCAGCCGGTGGAATTCCGAATCGTCCATCGTTTTATCCTTGGGCGCTAGAAATCGATGAAGATCTCGGCGCGACGGTTGGCGGCGATGCCGCGGGCGGAGGTGGTTTCGAAAGCAGGCTGGGCGTCCGATGCCGCCTCGGCGACGATGCGGCTGGCCGGCACGCCCAGCCGCACGAGCTGATTGGCGACCGCGAGCGCGCGCTGGCGCGAGACTTCGTAGTTGGCGCGCGCTGCCTGGTCGGCCGACGAGCCGGAGGCGTCCTGCTGCGCGTGGGCGACGATACGCACCGTGGCATGGTTGTTCCTCTGCATCTCCGCCACCTTCTGCAGGATGGCGAAATCATTGCCGGTGAGGCTTGCAGAGCCGGCACCGAACTGGATCACGGCGACCTGTGCGTTGCCGCCAGAAGGCGCCGGCGGCGCGGCGGGCTGCTGCATGGCAGGCGCCGACGGCGCGGCCATTGCCGCCATCTGGGCAGCGGCAAGATCGGCCGAGGACCCCGCCGGCTGGGCAGCCGGCAGAGCGGCGGACGCAGCCGCTGGTGGCGGCACGGCCGATCCGGGCGGCGTCCATCCGGGTGGTGGAACGAAGGCTTTGTTGGGATCGGCAGATCGCGCCGACGCCGCTGCGGACGGCGGCGGTTCAGCTGTCCTTGTCGCTGCCGGCGCCGGCGGCGGTGGAGCAGTCGGCACGGGCGCGGCTGCAGCCACTTCCCTGCCCGGCGGCGTCCAACCTGGCGGCGGCACAAACGCCTTGTTGGGATCCGCTCGACGTGCTGGCGCCGCCGGAGCGGGAGCAGAAGTCGGAGCCGGCGGTGTTGCCGGCGTGGCGACCGGGATCGGCGGCGGAGGTGCGGCGGCGGCCGTGGTGACCGCGGGCGGCTCGGTATGCCCTGGTGGCGCCCAGCCCGGCGGCGGCACGAAGGCCTTGTTGGGATCGGCTGCGCGCACTGGAGCAGCTCGAGCCGGGACTGCAGACGCCGCAGGCGGCGTTGCCGGAGCAGCGACAGGCGCAGGGGGTGGCGACGCAGCAGCGGCCACGGTGACCGTGGACTCCGCCTGTCCAGGCGGCATCCAGCCCGGCGGCGGCACGAAGGCCTTGTTTGGATCGACGCGTCGCGGCGGCGCGGCAGCGACGGCCGCAGCCGGTGGCGGGTCGACGGGTGCTGGCGCCGCGACCGGTGCACGCGGCGGCACCGGTGCAGGCTCAGGCGCAGGCTGCGACGGTGCGGCGGCAGCTGTCGTGACGACGGCTTCCGACTGCCCCGGCGGTGTCCAACCCGGCGGCGGCACGAATGCCTTGCTGGGATCGGCAGAGCGCGCCGTCGTCGTGACAGGCGGCGGAGGTGGCGATGCTGCCGGCGCGGGCGGCGGCGGTGGTGCAGCGGCGACCGGCGGCGGCGGCGGCTCGGGTGCCGGTGGTGGTGGCGCTGGAGGCGCGCTCGTCATTGCGGCGCGCGTCACCATCGGAATGCTGTCGGCCGTTGCCACAGCGGGAGTTGCCTTGACGGGCGCCATCGATTGCGACGGTGATCCCGCATCCGTCCGCGGCTCGGGCGGAGATGGTGCAGGCCGAGGTGGTGCGGGCGGCGCCGGCGGTGCGGGTGTCACCTTGGTCACGCCGTCGGGGTTGCCGGGTTCGGCAGCCGCGGGCTTGCCGGGCATTCCAGTGACAGGACCGGTCCGCTCGGTCTTGGGCTCTTTCTCTTTCTCCTCTTCCCTGGCTTTCTTTTCGGCGGCTTCGCGCTCGAGACGCGCCTCTCGCGCCTTGGCGTCGCGCTCGACGGCTTCCTTCTCCGCCTTCTCCTTTTGCGCCTTCTGCCCGCCAGTTCCTTTGACGACGGAGCCGATCTGCGGCAGCTGCCCGCGCGTCTCGTCGGCAGCGGAAATGCCCTGCTCGTACTGCTGCCCGGGATTGGCCGATGGCAGCGCACCGCTCGCCTGGATCTGGCGATCGGCGCCGGGACGCAGCTTGGCGCTGCCAGGCGGCGGCCCGCCGCCGAACCAGCCGCAGCCAGTGAGCAGCGCGAAGCTGGACACGCCAAGCAAGCTCAGCCAGCCCCTGCCCGTCCTGTCCTGCCGTTTACGCATTGCCGCCTGCCCTTGCTCGAAACCCGGCCGTCGCTGCTGTCTACCCGACGCCGAGAGTAAAATTGACCCGTGTGTTGTCGCAGCCTACCTAAGTAAGGTGTTGGCAGCCTGGGACGAACGACACTAGGTATGGTACCGGGACGCTGAAAGTATCGCAAGAAACGCTGTAAAGCCAATGATCTAGAAGGGGAAACGCATGTCGGAGCAGTCTGCCTCCAATGCCGCGACGACCGCCGTTCCTGGACTGTCCGCCGAAGAGTCCGCGCGGATGAAGGACGCCTTCAAGGATATCGCCGAGCGTAGCCAGAAGCTGCTGCAGGACTTTGCCGAGAAGTACAAGGCCGACGGCCCCCAGCCCGCCGACCCGCTGCGCCTCACCCAGACCTTCATGGACTTCACCGCCAGGATGCTGGCCGATCCCAACCGGCTGCTGCAGGCGCAGATGGAACTGTGGCAGCAGTACATGAAGCTGTGGCAGGTCACCGCCCAACGCATGATGGGCCAGACCGTCGAGCCGGTGGCCGAGCCCGCCAAGGGCGACAAGCGCTTCGCCGATCCGGCGTGGAAGGACGAGGTCGTCTTCGACTATCTCAAGCAGTCGTACCTTCTCACGGCGCGGTGGCTGCAGCAGACCGTGAAGGAGGTCGAAGGCGTCGACGACAAGACGGCGAAGAAGGTCGACTTCTATACGCGCCAGTTCATCGACGCGATGTCGCCCTCCAACTTCGCCGCGACCAACCCGCAGGTCGTCAAGGCGACGGTCGAGAGCAAGGGCGAGAACCTGCTGAAGGGCCTGCAGAACCTGCTGACCGACCTCGAACGCGGCAAGGGCACGCTCGCCATCCGGCAGACCGACATGAAGGCCTTCAAGGTCGGCGGCAACGTCGCGACCTCGCCGGGCAAGGTCGTCTATCAGAACAAGGTGATGCAGCTCCTGCAGTACGCGCCGGCGACCGCCGAGGTCTACCAGGTGCCGCTGCTGATCGTGCCGCCCTGGATCAACAAGTTCTACATCCTCGATCTCAAGCCCGAGAACTCCTTCATCAAGTGGGCGACCGAGCAGGGCTACACGGTGTTCGTGATCTCCTGGGTCAATCCCGACGAGCACCTGACCAGCCTCGTTTTCGAGGACTACATGAAGCTCGGGCCGCTCGCCGCGCTCGACGCCATCAAGCAGGCGACCGGTGCGGAAAAGGTCTCGGCGATCGGCTACTGCATCGGCGGCACGCTGATGGCGACGACGCTCGCCTACATGGCGGCGCGCGGCGACGACCGGATCGCCGCCTGCACCTTCTTCACCGCCCAGGTCGACTTCACCGAGCCGGGCGAGCTCGGCGTGTTCATCGACGAGGACCAGCTCGCCAGCGTCGAGGAGATGATGAGCAAGAAGGGCTATCTCGAAGGCGCCGAGATGGCGACCACCTTCAACATGCTGCGCGCCAACGACCTCATCTGGTCGTTCGTGGTGAACAACTACCTGATGGGCAAGGACCCCTTCCCCTTCGACCTGCTGTTCTGGAACGCCGACGCCACGCGCATGCCGGCCGCCATGCACAGCTACTACCTGCGCAACATGTACCAGAAGAACCTGCTGGTGAAGCCGGGCGGGCTGGTGATCGACAACGTGCCGATCGACCTGCGCAAGATTTCCATTCCGGTCTATCTGCAGGCCGGCAAGGAAGACCACATCGCGCCGGCGAAGTCGGTTTACAAGGCGACGCAGCTCTTTAGCGGGCCGGTGCGCTTCATGTTGGCGGGCTCGGGCCACATCGCCGGCGTGGTCAACCCGCCGCGCAACAAGAAGTACCAGCACTGGCTGAACGAGACACCGAAGAATCCGCCGACGCTCGACGAGTGGCGGGCGGGCGCGCAGGAGTTCCCGGGCTCGTGGTGGCACGACTGGGACAAGTGGCTGTCGGCCAAGTCCGGTCCGAAGGTCCCTGCCCGCGTGCCGGGCGAAGGCGGCCTGCCGGCGATCGAAGATGCGCCGGGCAGCTACGTGAAGGTGCGGACGATCGAGTGACTCATTTTCTTCTTCCGGACCGTGCGCTTCCAGCG
>JAEZHS010000163.1 GCA_023436825.1 Pseudomonadota bacterium
CGATCGGCCCGACCGGCACGGTCAATGCCGCGCCGTTCAGCTTCTTCAACGTCTTTGCCGAGGATCCGCCGCTCGTGATGTTCGCCGTCAACAAGCGGCCGGACGGGCGCATCAAGGACACCTGGACCAACATCAAGCGCACCAGAGAGTTCGTCGTGAACATCACAGACGAGCCGCTGGCGCGCGCGATGCACGAGTCGAGCGGCGACTTCCCGCCCGACATCGGCGAGCCGGACTATCTCGGCCTGAAGCTCGCTCCGTCGGTCGACATCAAGCCGCCGAGGCTCGCGGACGCACCGTGGTCGATGGAGTGCAAGACCTGGCAGGTCATCAACGTGAAGGACGACCGCCAACTCATCATGGGTGAGGGGCTGCGCTTCCACATCCGCGACGAGCTGTGGGACCCCAAGGCCATGCGCGTGCACATGGACAAGTACCATCCGATCGGCCGCATGTTCGCCGACCGTTACTGCCGGACTGACGATCGCGTCATCTTTCCGGCAGCCGAAGGACTGAAGAAGGCGGCCGCGGCGGACTGATAGCAGTCCGTCTGAGGATCGGCAAAAGTGACGGCCCCGCCAGGGAGGTGGGCGTCGCGTTGACGGGCTGGGCAGGACGGCATCCGTGCTGCTACAGTCTGCGGCAGGGGGCGCTTGTCGCGCGGGAGGGCTGCTGCATGACATCGCTGTCTCCGGTTGCCTTCCTGGTCGATGTCGACAACACCCTGCTCGACAACGATGCGATCCAGCAGGACCTGAAAGAGCACATCGAGGAGACCTACGGCGCGGCCGCGCGCGAGCGGTATTGGAAGATCCTGGAGGATCTTTTCGTGGAGCTGGGTTACCGAGACTATATCGGCGCGCTGCAGCGCTACCGCGGCGAACATCCATATGACGTCGAGCTGCTGTCGATGTCCCATTTCCTCATGGACTATCCCTTTGCCGACCGGCTGTTTCCGCAGGCACTCGACGTGCTGAAGCGGCTGCGCAGCCTCGGCCCGACCGTGGTCCTGTCCGATGGCGACGTCGTGTTCCAGCCGCGCAAGGTCGAATATGCCGGGATTGCCGATGCGGTGGCGGGACACGTGCTGATCTACATCCACAAGGAGGAGGCGCTGGCGGACGTGGAACGACGCTATCCGGCCCGGCGTTACGTGCTCGTCGATGACAAGTTGCGTATCCTCGATGCCGTCAAGAAGATATGGGCCGACCGCGTCACGACCGTCTTTCCGCGCCAGGGCTCCTATGCCCACGACCCCAAGGTCGTCGCCGCCCTGCCGGCGCCCGATGTGACGATCGAGCGGATCGGCGACCTTCTCGATCTCGACCTGCCGTCGCTGCTGGCGACGGCGCCGTCCCTGCGTACAGCCTGAAGGGTGATGCCATGCAAGCAACCAAGACGCTTCACGACCTCGGCCAGAGCCTGTGGCTCGACAACATCACGCGCGAGCTGCTGAACAGCGGCACGCTCAAGCGCTACATCGACGAACTGGCGGTGACGGGCCTCACATCGAACCCGACCATCTTCGATCATGCGATCGGCAAGAGCTCGACCTACGACGCCGACATCGCCGCCAAGGCGCCGCGGGCCAAGTCGCATGAGGACCTGTTCTTCGAGCTGGCGCTGGCCGACCTCGGCCGCGCCGCCGATCTCTTCCAGCCCGTCCATGCCCGCACCGACGGGGTGGACGGCTGGGTGTCGCTCGAGGTCTCGCCGCTTCTCGCCCACGATACCAAGAGCACGCTGGCGGCCGCACGCGACCTGCACCGGCGCGGCGGCAAGCCCAATCTCTTCATCAAGATCCCCGGCACGCCGGAAGGCATTCCCGCCATCGAGGAGTCGATCTTCGCCGGCGTTCCGGTCAACGTCACCTTGCTGTTCTCGCGCGAGCAGTACGTGGCGGCGGCCGAGGCCTATCTGCGCGGCGTGGAGCGGCGCATCGCGGCCGGCCTGAACCCGGCCGTCGCCTCGGTCGCCTCGATCTTCGTCAGCCGCTGGGACGTCGCGGTCGCCGGCAAGGTCCCGGCCGAGCTCACCAACCGGCTGGGCGTCGCGATCGGCCAGCGCACCTACAAGGCCTATCGCGAGATGCTGGCATCGTCCCGCTTCCAGCGCGCCGCCAATGCCGGCGCCCGCGCCCAGCGCCTGCTGTGGGCCAGCACCGGCACCAAGGACCCCAAGGCGTCCGATATCCTCTACGTCAAGGCACTGGCCTCGCCGTTCACCGTCAACACCATGCCCGAAGGCACGCTGAAGGCCTTCGCCGATCATGGCGAGGTGGCGGGCGAGATGGCCCCAGACGGCGGCGACTGCGAGACGGTTCTCGCGAGCTTCGGCAAGGCCGGCATCGACGTCGGCGCGCTGGCCAAGCGCCTGCAGGACGAGGGAGCGGCGTCGTTCGTCAAGTCGTGGAACGACTTGATGGGCGCCATCGAGTCCAAGAGCACGGCGATGCGCAAGGCGAGCTGATCAGGAACGAATGAAGATGAGGATCGATCGATGACCGTAGCGCCGTTGCGCAAGCGCCCCGCCTGGGCGTCGCTCGAGCAGCATCACAAGAAGATGCAGGACGTGCACCTTCGTCAGCTTTTCGCCGACGATGCCCGGCGCGGCGAGAAGATGGTGGTCGAGGCGGCAGGAATCTATCTCGACTATTCCAAGAACCGCATCACCGGGGAGACACTCGGTCTGCTGCTGCAGCTCGCCGGGCAGTCGGGCCTGCGCGAGCATATCGACGCCATGTTCCGCGGCGACAAGATCAACGTCTCCGAGAAGCGCTCGGTGCTGCACGTCGCGCTGCGCGCGCCCCGGGGCGCCTCGATCCTGCATGACGGCAAGAACGTCGTGCCGGACGTCCATGCCGTGCTCGACAAGATGGCGGCCTTCGCCGACCGGATTCGCAGGGGCGACTGGAAGGGCCATACCGGCAAGCCCATCCGCAACGTGATCAATATCGGCATCGGCGGCTCCGACCTCGGGCCCGTCATGGCTTACGAGGCGCTGCGGCACTACAGCCGGCGGGACATGACCTTCCGCTTCGTCTCCAACGTGGACGGCACGGATTTCGCCGAGGCGGTGCAGGGGCTCGATGCGACGGAAACGCTGTTCATCGTCTCGTCAAAGACCTTCACGACGCTCGAGACCATGACGAACGCGCATACCGCGCGGGACTGGCTGATGGCCGGCCTCAAGGACCAGGCCGCCACCGCCAAGCATTTCGTGGCGGTCTCCACCAACGCGCAGGAGGTTGCGAAGTTCGGCATCGACACCGCCAACATGTTCGGCTTCTGGGACTGGGTCGGCGGCCGGTATTCGATGGACTCGGCCATCGGGCTCTCGACCATGATCGCCGTCGGACCGGACAATTTTCGCGCCATGCTCGGCGGCTTCCACGAGATGGACGAGCATTTCCGTACCGCGCCGTTCGAGCGTAACCTGCCGGTACTGATGGGGCTTCTCTCCATCTGGTACAACGATTTCTTCGGCGCCCAGACCGTCGCCGTGCTGCCCTACGAGCAGTACCTCAAGCGCTTCCCGGCCTATCTCCAGCAGCTCACCATGGAGAGCAACGGCAAGCACGTGACCTGGGACGGCGTCGCCCTGGATTACGACACCGGCCCGATCTACTGGGGCGAGCCGGGCACCAACGGCCAGCATTCATTCTACCAGCTCATCCACCAGGGCACGCGGCTGATCCCATGCGACTTCATCGCCTTTGTCCATACCCTCAACGAGGTCGGCCGGCATCACGACATGCTGCTGGCCAACGTGTTCGCCCAGACCGAGGCGCTGGCCTTCGGCAAGACCGTTGAGCAGGTCAAGGCCGAAGGCACGCCCGACTGGCTGGTGCCGCACCGGCTGTTCGAGGGCAACCGGCCGTCGAATACGATCATGCTCGACAGGCTGACGCCTGCTTCCCTCGGCAAGCTGGTGGCCCTCTACGAGCACAGCGTCTTCACCCAGGGCACGATCTGGCAGGTCGATTCCTTCGACCAATGGGGTGTCGAGCTGGGCAAGGAGCTGGCCCAGCGCATCATCCCCGAACTCGAGAGCGCGCAGGAACCGAAGCTCGCGCACGACAGCTCGACCAACGCCCTGATCCGCCGCTATCGCCAGATGAAGGGGTCGCGGTGATGCCGCGCGGGAAGCTGCCGCTGAGCGACGAGGAGGACTGACGATGCAGTTGGGAATGATCGGCCTTGGCCGCATGGGCGCCAACATGGTGCGCCGCCTGTTGAAGGGCGGCCACGAGTGCGTGGTCTTCGACATGTCGCCCAAGGCGGTGGCCGAGCTGGTCAAGGAGAAGGCGGTGGGCACCGGCTCGCTGGCGGAGTTCACCAAGGCGCTCAGCAAGCCGCGCGCGGTCTGGCTGATGGTGCCGGCCGGCGTGGTCGACAAGACCATCGCCGATCTGCTGCCGCATCTGGAGCCGGGCGACATCCTGATCGACGGCGGCAACTCCTACTACATTGACGACATCCGCCGCGCCAAGGAGCTCGCGCCCAAGTCGATCCACTATGTCGATGTCGGCACCAGCGGCGGCGTCTGGGGCCTCGAGCGCGGCTATTGCATGATGGTCGGCGGCGAGACCGATGCGGTGAGGCGCCTCGAGCCGATCTTCGCCACCCTGGCGCCCGGCCGCGGCGACATCGCGCGCACGCCGGGCCGCGAGAAGGCGGGCGGCACGGCCGAGCAGGGCTGGCTGCATTGCGGGCCGAACGGCACCGGCCACTTCGTGAAGATGGTACACAACGGCATCGAGTACGGCGTCATGGCCGCCTATGCCGAGGGCATGGCGGTGCTCAAGGCGGCCAATATCGGCAAACGCGCCGACAAGGTCGACGCCGAGACCACGCCGCTGCGCGATCCCGAGCACTACCGCTACGACCTCAACCTGGCCGATATAGCCGAGCTGTGGCGGCGCGGCAGCGTCATCGCCTCCTGGCTGCTCGACCTGCAGGCCGCGGCGCTGATCCAGGATCCTGAGCTGGCGAAGTTCGCCGGCCGCGTATCCGATTCCGGCGAAGGGCGGTGGACGATCAAGGCGGCGATCGACGAGGGCGTGCCGGCGCATGTCCTGTCCTCTGCCCTCTATGAACGGTTCAGCTCGCGCGGCGAGGCGGATTTCGCCGACAAGCTCCTGTCGGCCATGCGCTACGAGTTCGGCGGGCATATCGAGAAGCCGGCCAAGTAAGGCCTCCCCATCGCGGGCGCCGCGTTGGGGAGGTGCCCCCGCATGGGGGCGGAGGGGTCATGAGCCGCAGGACTGATGCTCATGACCCCTCCGTCGGCGTAAGACGCCGACACCTCCCCAGCG
>JAEZHS010000164.1 GCA_023436825.1 Pseudomonadota bacterium
GCCTGATGGTGGCCAGCGCCTGCTGGCTGAGGTTCGAGCGGTCCCAGTCGAAGAACACCATGAACGACGGCGGTGCAACGGCCGGCGGCGGCGGCGGGGGCGGCGGCGGCGCCGAACCGAATTTCACCTGCACGGCTGCGAGCAGCGCGATGTTGTTGTTGGTCCACGAAGTGCTGGCGACCTGCGGGTTGGTGGTGCCGATATAGCGGCCTTCGAGGTTGAAGCGCAGGTTCGGCGTGGCGTTGTAGCCGACGCCCAGGATGCCTTGGTAGGCGAAGGTCGTGCTGCCGAGGTTGTAGTCGGAATCGATGAAGCCGACGCCGGCGCCCGCGCCGATGTAGGGCACAATGGTGCCGGTGGCGTTGAAGTCGTAGAGGAAATTGGCCATCGCCGTCACCTGGCTGATCTGCCCCGTGATCGCGCGGCCGCCGAAGAAGTTGCCGTTGTTGTTCTGGCGATAGAGGCCTTCGACTTCGATGCGCGGGCCGATGAAGTCGTAGCCGAACTTGCCACCGAGCGCCCATCCCGTCTGCGGAGAGACGTTCTGGCCGAGGATGGTGGTGTTGAACAGCCAGTTCAGGCCGCCTTGCACGCCGAAGTAGATGCCGGGCGTTTGCACATCTTGAGCTTGAACAGTGGCAGGCAGTGCCGCGATGGCAGCCACCGCAATCAAGGCCTTCTTCATGCGTATCTCCTAGTGGGGGACTTTCAGAGAGGTTTGCTTCGCGTTTGGGCTGAGGCAATTGCGTAGCGTCCGGACTCTACGCTTCACGAATTTCAGTCGCCACCAATTGGCGCCTCCAGTGACGCATTCCCGCCTCAGTGTGGTGTCGCGGTAACAGACTGTGGCCATGCTGTGATCTTCGTGCGCTGTCACCTTCAGAGAGGCCCCGGGGCGTACGATTACGCACCGACTGATTTCTCATCGACGACGAAGGAACCGTGCTCGACTCGGCGCGCGCACTTCGTGAGATGAGGCTGATGGTTGCATGTATCATACATTACGCGCGCAAGGCGTGCCGGAAGCCCGCGTAGCCGGTGGCTTTCTTCGAGCCCGGCGGAATGCTAGAGCCAGCACCGCCTTGCTGGAGTGCTCGAATGGATTTGTCTCGTTTTCCGCGCCGTCGCTATACACATGCCCCGACACCGATCGAGCCACTTCCACACTTCACCAAGGCCCTTGCGGCAAGCTGCCCGGGCGGGGTCGGCCCGGAAATCTGGATCAAGCGGGACGATCTGCTGGGCCTTTTTCCCGGCGGCAACAAGACCCGCAAGCTCGAATTCCTCGCTGCGGACGCGCTGGCGCAGGGATGCGACACCCTGATCACCTGCGGCGCGCCGCAGTCCAACCACTGCCGCATCACGCTGTCTGCAGCGATCAAGGAAGGGCTGAAATGCCGCTTCGTGATCGAGGAGCGCGTCCCCGGCAGCTACAAGAAGGAGGCTGGCGGAAACAACTTCATGTTCGAGCTGATGGGCGTCGAAGCCATCACCGTGGTGCCCGGCGGTTCGGACATGGGGGCGGCCATGTCGAGGATCGCGCAGGAAGTCGCCTCGCTCGGTCGCAAGGGCTACGTCATCCCGGGTGGCGGCTCGAACGCCATCGGCGGCCTGGGCTACGTCGCCTGCGTGCAGGAGATGCAGGAGCAATGGTCGGACATGGGCCTGGCGCTCGATGCCGTCGTCGTCGGCTCGGGCAGCTCGGGCACGCATGGCGGCATGGTCGCAGGCTTCTTCGGCAACCACATCAAGATCCCGTTGATCGGCATCGGCGTTAGCCGCGATCCCGCCGACCAGGAGCCGCTGGTCTACAAGGAGGCGCAGGCCGTCGCCGACCTTTTGGGCATCGGCAAGGTGCCGCGCGAAGCGGTCAAGAGCGTCGGTGGCTACTGGCAGCCGAAATACTCCGTGCCCAACGCCAAGATGGTGGAAGCCGTGCAGATGCTGGCGCGCACCGAAGGCATCCTGCTCGACCCGGTCTACACCGGAAAGATCATGGCGGGCCTGATCGGCCTGGCACGGCAGGGGCACTTCAAGCCCAACGCCAAGGTGCTGTTCATGCACACCGGCGGACTGCCGTCCCTGCACGTCTATGAGGACGTGGTCCTGGGGCGGACGGCGTTGAACGACTAGCTGGTGTCACCCCGAGCGAAGCGAGGGGCCTTTCGGGCCACAGGAAAGGTCCCTCGCTGCGCTCGGGATGACAGACGTTTCAGATCTCGCGCGTCGCCTCGGCAAGCCACGCCTTCGTCGCGTCGTCGACCTGCGGCGCCACTGTCTCGTAGACACGTCGGTGATAGTTGTTCAGCCATTGCCGCTCGGCCTCGGTCAGCAGGCTGGGTTCGACGCAGGCGAGATCGATCGGAGCGAGCGTCAGGGTCTCGAACTCGAGGTAGCGTCGGTCGGCGCCCTCGATCCTGGCTTCGCGCACGGCGACCAGGTTCTCGATGCGGATGCCGTAGGCATCGGTCTTGTAGTAGCCGGGTTCGTTGCTGACGATCATGCCGGGCTGCAGCGCCACGTTGTTCGGCATCTTGGAGATGCGGTGCGGCCCCTCGTGCACCGAGAGATACGCGCCGACGCCGTGGCCGGTGCCGTGGTCGTAGTCGAGGCCGGCCTGCCACAACGCATAGCGCGCCAGCGCGTCGAGCTGCGAGCCCGTCGTGCCGGCCGGGAAGCGCGCCATGGCGAGCGCGATGTGGCCCTTGAGCACGCGCGTGAAGCGGTCGCGCATCTCGGCACTGGGCGTGCCGATCGCCACGGTGCGGGTGATGTCGGTCGTGCCGTCGCGGTACTGGCCGCCTGAATCCACGAGATAGAGGCTGCCCGTCTCGAGCGTCCGCTCGGTCGCCTCGGAGGCGTGGTAGTGCACGATGGCGCCGTTGGGGCCGGCGCCGGAGATGGTGTCGAAGCTCAGGTCGCGCAGCTTGCCGGTCTCCTGGCGCAGCGCCTGCAGTCGGTCCGACACTTCGATCTCGCGCAGCTTCCCACCCTTCGATTCGCGTCCCAGCCAACCCAGGAAGCGGCTGACCGCGGCGCCGTCGCGGCGATGGGCGTTGCGGATGCCGTCCATCTCGACGGCATTCTTGCAGGCCTTGGGCAGCGCCACCGGATCGGCGTCGCGCACCACGGTGACGCCGGCGGCCTGCAGCCGATTGGCGGCCCAGATCGGCGCCGTCGCGGTCTCGATCAAGACCTTCTTGTTCACCACGCCCAGCGTGTCGAGAGCGGCGCCAAGCTCGTCGGTCGGCGCCAAGGTCACGGCGTTGCCCAGCCAGCTGAGCGTGCGGTCGGGCACCTTGCGGCGGTCCATGTAGAGGTCGACATGACCGTCGCTGTGCAGCAGGGCGAAGCCCAGCGCGAACGGCGTGCGTGGTACGTCGCCGCCGCGCACGTTCAGGAGCCAGGCGATCGAATCGGGTTGAGTGATCAGCGCGACGTCGGCGCCCTTGGCGGTGACGATGCCGGCGATGCGGGCGCGCTTGGCGGCACTGCTCTCGCCCGCGAACTCGTCGGGATGCGGCAGCACCGGCGCCAGCGGCGCCGGCGGCCGGTCGCGCCATACGGCGTCGACGGGGTTGGAATCGACGGGCACGAAGTCGCCGCCGGCGCGCTGGCAGGCGCGGGCGAAGCGATCATGGCCGTCGACCGTCACCAGCCATGGGTCAAAGCCGAGCCTGCCGCCCTTGGGCAGGTTCTCGGAGATCCAGGTCTCGGGCGATTCCTCGGGGATCTGGTGCGGCACGAAGGCGTTGGTGTCGACCTGCGCCCGCACGGCCAGCGTGTAGCGCCCATCGATGAAGATCGCCGCGCGGTCGGCCAGCACGATGGCGAGGCCGGCCGAGCCGCGGAAGCCGGTGAGCCAGGCCAGCCGCTGCGAGCGCCGCGGTACGTACTCACCCTGATGCTCGTCGGCGCGCGGAACGACGAAGCCGTCGAGGCC
>JAEZHS010000216.1 GCA_023436825.1 Pseudomonadota bacterium
GCCTCAACGTCGAGCAGAAGGTCGTGCCGACCGGGCCGTGGTTCCAGGCCATGCGCAGCGGCAACTTCGACGTCGTGGTCGACGCCAACTGCCAGAGCATCGTCAATCCGGCGCTCGACACCGGCAAATACCTGCCGAAGGCGGTCTATCCGGAGAGCTACGGCGACTACGACGATCCCAAGTCGGTCGAGCTCTACAACAAGATGCTGCACGAGAGCGACCCCAAGGCGCAGCGTGCCGCCATGCGTGCCTACGAGACCCACACGCTCGACACGATGGCCCACGGCATCGTCACACCGTACTGGTTCCGCATCATCCCCGAGCGGTCCTATGTGCGAGGCTGGAAGATCAGTCCCAGCCACTATCTGAACCAGGACCTCGCGAACATCTGGCTGGACAAGTAGCGCCTTTCGAGGACCAACCATGTACCGTTACGTCGTCACGCGGCTCCTGCTGGCCATTCCCACTATGGTCGGAGCCGCGGCCCTGGTCTTCGTCCTGATGCGCTTGATCCCGGGCGACGTCTGCGTCATCCGCCTGGCCTCCGGTGGGCACTCCAATCCGGCGGCGATCGAGGCCTGCCGCCAGGCGCTGGGGCTGCACAATCCGATGATCGTGCAGTTCCTCGACTTCCTGGGCAGTTACTTCACGCTCGATTTCGGGACGTCGATGTGGTCGGGACGGCCGGTCGCCCACGAGATCGGCTCTCGTCTCCCGGTGTCGCTGCAGATCGCGCTGATGGCCACGGTGATCGCCGTCCTGATCGCCATCCCGCTCGGCACGATCTCGGCGCTCCGCGAGAACACCTGGCTCGACCATATCGTGCGCATGGTGGCGATCGCGGGCATCGCAACGCCCTCCTTCTGGCTCGGCATCATGTCGCTGGTGCTGGTGCTCGACATCACCTACCTCGCGACCGGCAAGGCGTGGATGCCGCCGATCGACTACGTGCCGTTCTGGCAGGATCCGATCCGCAACCTCTCGATGGTGCTGCTGCCCGCCATCACCGTCGGCTACCGCTATTCGGCGGTGACCATGCGCATGACCCGCTCGGCCATGCTCGAGGTGATGCGCGAAGACTATATCCGCACCGCCCGCTCCAAGGGGCTGCTCGAGCAGATCATCGTCAACCGGCACGCGCTCAAGAACGCGCTGCTGCCGGTGGTCACCCTGATCGGCATCGAGTTCGCCTTCCTGATCGGCGGCCTGGTCGTCACCGAGCAGGTCTTCAACCTGAACGGCATCGGCCGGCTGTTCGTGCAGTCGGTGCAGAACCAGGACAACGTCATGACGCAGGCGCTGACCATGCTGGTGGTCGCCGTCTTCGTCCTCACCAACCTCGTCGTCGACCTGCTCTACGCCTGGCTCGACCCGCGCATCCGCTATTCGTGAAGGCCAAGCGATGACGATCACCGTGCCCAATCGCGCCGCCGCCGCATCAATAGACGAGGCCCTCCACGCCAAGCGCTCGCCGGTCGACGTCGCGCTGCATTTCGTGAGACGCCAGCCGCTCGGCACGTTCGGGCTCGTGATCGTCCTGGTCATGTTCCTGGCCGGGGCCTTGGCGCCGTGGATCGCGCCCTTCGATCCCGAGGAGAACGACTTCAGCGCCATGATGGAGGCGCCGAGCCTGATCCATTGGCTGGGCACCGACCAGCTAGGCCGCGACATCTTCTCCCGGCTGGTGTTCGGCGCGCGCACCGCGCTGATCGTGGGCTTCAGCTCGGCCGTGCTGGGCGGCGTCATCGGCCTGGTGATGGGTGTGGCCAGCGCCTATTTCGGCGGCTGGTTCGACCTGATCTTCCAGCGCGTGCTCGACGTGCTGATGGCCTTCCCGCTGATCATCCTGGCGCTGGCGGTGGTGGCGGTGTTCGGCACCGGCGTGTTCAACGTCATCATCGCGATCACCGTCCCGCTGGTGCCGCGCTGCGGCCGCGTCGTGCGCGCAAGCGCGCTCGCCGTGCGCGAGGTGCCCTATGTCGATGCCGCCCGGGCGCTGGGTTTCAGCCACGCCCGCATCGTGCTGCGCCATATGGTGCCCAACGTCGTCGCGCCCTTCCTGATCCTGCTCTCGGCCTTCGTCGGCCAGGCCATCCTCGCCGAGGCGTCGCTCTCCTACCTCGGGCTCGGCGTGCAGGAGCCGGTACCGGCCTGGGGCCTGATGCTGCAGGGCGGAGCGGAGGAATACGCCACGACGGCGCCGTGGATCGCGGTGTTTCCGGGCGTGGCGATCATGCTGACGGTGCTCGGCATCAGCCTGTTCGGCGACGCCCTGCGCGACGCGATTGATCCCAAGCTGCGCGATCGGTAGAGCGGAATGGGATGAGATGCAACCGCATGCGGTTCCATCTCATCCCATTCGCGCGCGCGGGTGATCGTGGCTTCACCCATCATGCTCTGGGGAACGCCCCACAGTGCGTAGCGCGGAATGCAATCCCCACGTCCCGTCGAACCCTTCCGTCGCCTGAAAGGGATGTTTTCGTGAAAAGCAAGGGTGGCCGGCGCGCCCTTGCTTAGAATGATCGTTCGCGAATCACAGAGACGAGAAAAACAGCAAATGATCTGCCATAGGCGCAAGTTCCTGGCCACCGCAGGCGCCCTTTCCCTCCTCAATGTCCTGGCGCCGGCCCACGCAGATCCGCGGTTTCCGTCCCGGCCGCTGAAAGTGGTCGTACCGTTCGCCCCCGGTGGGTCGAACGACCTGG
This sequence comes from Pseudomonadota bacterium, assembly GCA_023436825.1. The sequence continues at coordinate 2,706 of JAEZHS010000216.1, forward strand.
TTGCGCGCCTGCTGGCGCCCAAGTTCCAGGCGGCAATGGGCCAGCCCGTTCTGGTCGACAACAAGGCCGGTGCGGGCGGAGCGATCGGCGTCCAGGCCGTAGCCCAGGCCGAACCCGACGGATACACCATCCTCTTCCACAGCAACTCGATCGTGATCCAGCCCATCCTCGTCAAGGAGCCGGGATACGACGCGCTCCGCGACTTCGTGCCGGTGTCTGTGACGACGGCAGCCCCGCTCGTGCTCTCGATCCATCCGTCGGTGCCGGCCCAGACCTTTCCCGAGTTCCTGGAATACGCCCGCGCGAACGGATCGCGCATGTTCTACGGATCCGCCGGACACGGAGCGTCGCAGCATCTCGTCGGCGAGCTCTTCAACAGCATGGCCGGAACCAAGATGCAGCACGTGCCGTACAAGGGTAACGGGCCGGCCAGCGCGGCATTGATTGCGGGAGAGATCCAGGTCCTGTTCGACATCATCCCCATCTCCCGGCCTTTGGCAGAAAGCGGCCGCGTGCGGATCCTGGCGGTCACCAGCAAGACACGCAATCCCAGCCTGCCCCAGATACCGAGCATCCATGAGGCCGGCGTGCCGGACTTCGTGTTCATGAACTGGCAGGCGATGTGGCTGCCAAAGAAGACGCCTGATGCCATCGTGCAGCGCTGGCTCGGCGACGCGAGGAAAGTCCTGGCGGACCAGCACATCCAGGCACAGCTGGGTGAGCACGGATACCAGGTCGTGGGCTCGTCCCCGGATGAGCTCGTGGATCGCATGCAGCGCGATTCCGCCCAGTGGGCCAAGGTCATCTCCGGCGCGGGCATTCGCGTTGACTAGGCGCCAACCGGGCGGCTCGCCAGCGAGATGGCTTTCATACCGCAAAAAGGTGGTGTGCAAATTCTCTTCTTATTCGACGGCGGTATCGACGCCTAAAGTGATGCGAGACACGGACGGAGTACTGCGATGAATTTCGGCTCACTGCCGCGACCGTTGGTGGACCAGTTATGGATCGGGCTATGCGCATGAGCCTGGCCGTCCGCATCGACCCGAAAACCGGCCGCAAGCTGTTCGCCACGCGCGCGGCCAAGGCAACCGACAAGATCGCCGGCAAGGGGTACTCGATCGTCGAGGATGAGGCCCTCAAGACGCTTCCGCCACCGCCGCCGGGCGCCGTCTTCAATGCCGAGGAGCAGGCGAAGTACCGGAAGTTCAAAGAAGCGCGCGCCGGTGCCGCCGACTACATCCGCCTGGAAGGCGAATTCGCCAACTATCTGGAGGATGTCTATTCCGAAGCGCCGGTACCGCGCGATGCCCTGGACGACGAATGCGAGATCCTGGTGATCGGGGCCGGCTTCGGGGCGCTTCTGCTGTGGTATCGGCTGATGAAGGCGGGCTTCACCGATGTGCGGTTCTGCGAGAAGGGCGGTGACGTCGGCGGCACCTGGTATTGGAACCGCTATCCCGGCATCGCCTGCGACGTCGAGAGCTATAGCTACCTGCCTCTGCTCGAGGAGATGGGCCACATCCCCTCCATGAAGTTCGCGTCGGGCTTCGAGATCCTGGAATACTGCCAATCGATGGCGGAGCGGTTCGGCTTCTACGACCGCTGCTTGTTCCACACCACGGTCGAGGCGACGGTGTGGGACGACGCGGCCAAGCGCTGGACCGTCAAGACCGACCGGGGCGATGCCATGCGCGCCCGCTTCGTCGTGCTGGCGAACGGCATCCTGACGACGCCGCGCCTCGCCAAGATCGACGGCATGGAGACCTTCAAGGGCAAGGCCTTCCACACCTCGCGCTGGAACTACAACGTGGGCCTGGAAGGCAAGCGGGTCGGCATCATCGGAACGGGCGCGACGGCCGTGCAGGTCGTCCCCGAGATCGCGAAAGTGGTGAAGGCGCTCCATGTCTTCCAGCGTACGCCCTCGTCCATCGACGTGCGCGATCAGCGTGCCACGACGGAGGAGGAATACGCCACCTGGCCGCATGAGAAGGATTGGGCGGTCAAGAGGCGGGAACGCCTGGCGCTCATTTCCGCCGGGCGCACCGCGTTGCAGGGCAACGACGACTTTCTGTCGGGCAAGATCAAGGACTACAAGCAACAGAAGGCGTACGAGCGCGAGCTGACACCGCAGGAGATGATCCAGGCCCAGCTCAACAGCAACTTTCGCGTCATGGAGCAGATACGCGCGCGCGTCGACTCCGTGGTGAAAAATCCGAAGACCGCGGCGGCGCTGAAGCCCTATTATCCCTACGGCTGCAAGAGGCCGACGTTCCACGACGAATTCCTGTCGGCCTTCAACCTGCCTCATGTCCACCTGGTCGACACCGCGCCTACGGGGGTGAAGCTGATCAACGAACGAGGCATCGTTCACGACGGCGTGGAATATCCCCTCGACGTCCTGATCTACGCGACCGGGTTCGAATGGATGGGCACCGGTTCCTTCAACATGATCCATGGCCGGGGAGGGCGGACACTGAAGGATAAGTGGGAAACCGAAGGCACGAAGACCTTCCTCGGCATGCACTCGGCCGGCTTTCCGAACCTCTTCATCATGAACGGCCCGCAGGGCGGCGGCGGCCAGTTCAATTTCACCAGGGTCGCTGAAATGCACGCCCACTACATCGTCTGGGCCTTGCAGACAGTCGAGGCCCGCGGCGCCACGACCATCGACGTGACCGGGGAAGCCGAAGACGAGTACGCCCGGCATTGCGCCGAGATGGACCTGCTGTCGGCGCCGTTGCGGGATTGCCTCTCCTATTACAACGGCGATGGCACGGCGAAGCCGGGTAGCCTCGCCTACTACGGTGGCGGCAAACGCTGGCACGACAGGCGCGAGGCGGCGCAGCGGTCGATGTCGCCCTATCGGCTCGAGTACGGCAACGGCGTTGCTTAGGGGGCACGGCATGGCGGAACTGGAAGGCAAGGTGGTGGTGATCACCGGCGGCGCCAGCGGAATCGGCGAGGCGGCGGTTCGTCTCTTCGTGAAGGAGGGCGCACGCGTCGTCATCGCCGACATGCAGCGGGAGCGGGGAGAGGCCTTGGCTGGCGAGCTTGGCGCCGCCGCAACCTTCGTCGCCTGCGAGGTGCGCCAGGAAGACCAGGTGAAGACGGCGGTCGATACGGCCGTCGGACGCTGGGGGCGCCTCGACTGCATGTTCAACAACGCGGGCTTCGGCGGCGCGCTCGGCCCGATCGAGGATATTCCGGCGGACGAGTTCGACCTGACTTTCGACGTCCTGGTCAAAGGCGTCTTCCTGGGCGTGAAGCACGCGGTACCGGCGTTGCGGAAGCAAGGCGGCGGCTCGATCATCAACACCGGCTCGATCGCCGGAGTTATCGCCGGGCGAGGGCCAATCGTCTATTCATCGGCCAAGGCCGCCGTGATCCATATGACCAAGGCGGCTGCGATGCAGCTCGGACCGGATTCGATCCGGGTCAACTGCATCTGCCCGGGAGCCATCGCGACGCCGCTTTCCGCCAACACGGTGGGTCGGCCGGACTCCCTGATCGAGGAACGCCTCTCGGACTTTGCCGCTCTCCAACCCATACCCCGGGCCGGTCTCCCGGACGATATCGCGCAAATGGCCCTGTTCCTGGCGAGTGATCGCTCCACCTTCGTCACAGGCCAGGCCATTGTCGTCGATGGCGGTGGCGCCGCGGGCGTCATGTGGGCCGATCAGAAGGCCGCCTACAAGACCCATCGCCCGATAAGGGTCTACAACCCTGACCAGCAATAAGAGCAGGGCGACCGTCCCGATCGATGTCATAGAGGAGACGACATTGCCATGACCCTGCCCTTGCAAGGTGTGCGCGTGCTGGAGCTGGCACGAACGGTGGCGGGCCCTTTCTGTTCGATGACGCTCGCCGACATGGGGGCGGACGTCATCAAGATCGAAGAGCCGAGTCGGGGTGACGAGACGCGCGGCATGGCGCCTTTCTGGAAGGGGGAAGGAGCGGTCTATCTCGCGGTCAATCGCAACAAGAAGAGCGTCGCGGTCGATCTCAAATCCGATGCCGGGCGCGAGATCGTGCTGCGGCTGGCCGAGAGTTGTGACGTGCTGATCGAGAACTTTCGGACAGGAACTGCCGAGCGCCTCGGCCTGGGTTATGCGCAGGTCTCGGCGCGCAACCCGCGTATGATCTACTGCTCGGTCTCCGGATTCGGCCGCTCGGGCCCGGTCGCCCACAAGGCGGCATACGACTTCATCATGCAGGGCTACGCCGGCGTGATGAGCGTGACCGGGACGCCTGAAGGCGAGCCCGTCCGCATCGGCTATCCCTCCGTCGACATCACCGCGGGCCTGCTCGCCTACGGTGGCATCATGACCGCCCTCTGGGCTCGCGAGAAGACCGGCCGCGGCCAGCTCGTGCAGTCGTCGCTGCTGGCCGGGCAGATCGCAACGATGACGTACTTCGCGGTCGCGACTCAGGCGACCGGCGTGTCGCCCAAGCCCATGGGCCACGCGACCGGCGCTGTGGCGCCGTATCAGGCGTTCATGGCTGCAGACCGGTATTTCCTGCTGGCTGTGGGCAATGATGGACTTTGGAAGCGCTTCTGTCGGGCGATCGACCGATCGGAGTGGATCGACGATCCCCGCTACGCGACGAATGCCGCGCGCGTCGCGGGGCGCAGCGAGCTGGTCTCGTCGCTGACGGATCTCTTCCGTGCGCGCCCCGCCGCCGACTGGGTCGACTTGATGGACGAGTACGGCGTGCCTGCCAGCCTCATCCAGAACATCGCCGAGGTGCTGGAGGACGAACAGGTCCGCGACCAGGAGCTGGTCGTGAGCCTGCCGCATCCGAAGATCCCGGAGCTGAAGGTCGCCGGTATCCCGCTGAAGCTCTCTGAAACGCCGGGGCGCCTCTCCAGTCCGCCGCCCATGCTGGGCGAGCATACCCGGGAAACACTGCGCGAAATTGGTTTCGGTGATCGCGAACTGGACGAACTCGCCGGAAAGGGTGTCATCCGCGGTATCGCAGGGCGGTGATCCGCCCAGCTGGATTCCGCTCTATTCGAGCTTCGCATGCGCGACCAGGAAGTCGACGAAAACGCGTACCTTCTTGGGCACGTAGCGCGTCTGCCGGAAGACGGCATAGATGCCGTTATTGAACGAGTTGATGGTGACTCTGTAATCGGGAAGCACTTCCCTCACGCGGCCGCTTTGCCGGTCTGCCTGGGAGATCCAGTCCGTCACCAGGGCGACCCCGAGTCCCGCCACCGCCACCCGCCGCAGGACTTCCGAGTTGTTGGTGTGGAAGCAGCCGGTCACCTTCAGCTCCTGCATCTCCTCGCCGTCGCGGGCAAACTTCCAGGTCGTGACCTCCGAGTTGGGACGGAAGGTGATGCAGTTGTGGCGGAGCAAATCCCGCGGTGCGGTGATGGGCGGATGGGAGTCCAGGTAGGCGGGGCTGGCCACCAGCACCCGATCACTGGGCGCCAGCCGGCGCACCAGCATCGACGAATCCTGAAGCTCCCCGAGCCGGATATCGACGTCGTAGTCCTGCTCCAGCAGGTTGACCGGAATCTCCGATAGCTGCAGGTCGATGGTGATCTTGGGATACAGCCGGCAGAACTCCTCGAGCCGCGGGGTGACGAGATGGATGCCCACCGACGTGTGCGCGTGCACGCGGAGGAAACCTTGAGGTTCGTCCTGCACCTCGCGCGCGGCCGCCTCGATCTGCTTCAGCTCCTCGAGCAGCGGCTTGATGCGCTGGTAGTATGCCTCGCCGGCGTCCGTCAGCATGATCTTTCGGCTGGTGCGATTGAACAGCTGCGCGCCCAGATGCTCCTCGAGCGCAGCGACGGTCCGGGAGACGGAAGCAGGCGACAGATTGGCCTCCTTGCCGGCCGCAGACATGCTGCCGAGTTGCACCACTCTCTGGAAAAGAAGCATCGATTCGAGCATGGGAGTCGCAATCTCTGGTGCAGGCAGGCTCTGCCGTCAACATACCCGTGCCGCATCCACATCGTGCTGCGCACGTTGACTTGCCGAGTATCATGTCGTCGAATCGGATGCGCCACGCGCCGACGCAGCGGCCGCTTGTGGTGAAAGCCATCGATGGGTCACCCTCGTTGACATGACCAGCAGCACAAAGCCGCTCCACCCGATCGCGCAAACGATCCTGCCAGGACCTGTCACGGCCGAAACGCTGGCGAAATGTCGGAACAGCGCGGCCTATCAGGACATGTGCACATTCTTCGACGGATGGCCTGAAGATTCCTTCATGTCCGATCACGCGCGGTGTACGCTTTATACCTTGGTCCGGATGATGCAGCCGAAGGCGGTCGCGGAGGTCGGTACGCTGTTTGCCGGAACCACCCAGGTGCTGGCGCGTGCGCTTGTGGAGAACGGCGCCGGCGAAATTCATACGACCGACCCCTACGGCGCCGAACGGTGCCCGGGCATAATGGCAGCATGGCCACAGAGCCTCCAGGCGGTCACACACTTCTACCCGCTCAATTCAATGGACTTCTTCCTGACGCTCGACCAGCGTCGTATCGGGCTCGATCTCGTGCTGGTCGACGGCAATCACGACTACGAGTTCGCCCTCTTCGATCTCCAGATGGCGGCGCGTCTGCTTCGGCCCGGTGGCATCGTCGTGATGGACAACGCCGAGCAGACAGGACCCTTCCAGGCCACCCGGACGTTTCTCGACCGACATTCCGCATGGCGTGAGATCGGTGACGCCGTGAAGGCTTACGATCCGCTCAACCCCTTCGACCCGACGCGGTCATCCGTACCGGGCACGACCTTCATCCTCTTGCAGGCGCCGCCCCATGTATCGGTTGGAGCGGGGCCGCATTCATGGGGGCAGGTCTTCACCGATATGACCAGCATGAAGGGAATATCCCTCGATCTCGGCAGCACGAGCACGGCGGGTACGCTTTTCTATCAGGTGATCTTCCGAGGATTCGCCGACGGCAATCGCGCCGGGGTCGAGCTCAAGGAGGTCGGCAGCCTGCGCGTAGAAGCAGACGGCGTTGCGAGGACCGTCGTTCACGACCTCAAGAACCCCTTGCGCTGGGAAAGTGCGGCGACATATCCGGATGCCCGCTATTCCTTCGAGGTCGACCTCTCCTGGCAGCCCGATCCCGGTGCGGGCCCGCTGGCGCTGGCACGTCCCCCTGGAGCGGTCGGCGGTACCTGACCGCAAGCTGAATCTGCGACCGCCATCGATCTTGATGGGTGTCAAGCTGCATGGTCGTGTTGTCTGACGTGGCTTGAGTTCGTTCGAATTTTCGGAGTTGGCGCGCTTTGCGTGCTCGAGGCTGGCCGGCGTTGATTGTTCCCGCAGCACCCGGATAGGAGCGGCTTCCATGGGGTACAACCAGGCATATTTCAGCGCTAGCAGTCTGCTGAAAAACCTACCGGTTTGGCGGGAATGATGATTCCATAGCGTAGATTTTGACTAGGGAGCCTATGTCGGATGCGCGGCGAGTTCCGAGATCAAGGAGGATTGTTTTCGTATATCGATCCCGAGAAGCGCATCCCGGTAGAGCATCCGCTGCGCCAGGTTCGGGCACTGGTGCGTGAGGTCTTGACGGAGCTGAGCCGTAGCTTGGGCCGGCTTTATTCGCCTGAAGGTCGGCCTTCGATCCCGCCGGAACAGCTTGTGAGCGCCCTGCTGCTGCAAGTGTTCTACGGCATCCGGTCGGAGCGTCAGCTGATGGAGCAG
>JAEZHS010000454.1 GCA_023436825.1 Pseudomonadota bacterium
GGCAACATAACCCTAAAAGTCGTACGGCCGGGCTCGCTATCGAATTCGATCGCCCCGCCATGGTCGTTGATGATCTTGGCCACCAAGGCAAGACCCAGGCCAGTTCCGGTCGGCTTGTTGGTCACGAAGGCGTCAAAAAGATGGGCACGGATCTCGTCGGACACGCCGCGGCCATTGTCCCGCACCGAAACCACGAGGGGCAGGTTGACCTTGGCCTGCTGGCCGGGGACGGCCAGGCGCAGGCCATGGCGGTAGGCTGTGGACAACTCGATCTCGCGCTCGCCGTCGCCCGGCACTTCGCAGGCGTTCTTCACCAGGTTCAGGAACACCTGGATGAGCTGGTCGCGGTCGCCGTGCACGTCCGGCAGCGAGGGATCGTAGGTTTCGACGAAGCGCACGCCCTTGCCGAAGCCGTTCTGCGAGATGCGCAGGACGTGGTTCAGGACCTGATGGATGTTGAGCGGGCTGCGATCGATCGGCCGGCCGTCGGCGAAGGCCTCCATGCGGTCGACCAGGGCGACGATGCGGTCGGTCTCCTCGCAGATCAGGCCGGTCAGCTCGCGCTCGGAATCGGGAACAGACTGTTCGAGGAGCTGCGCGGCGCCGCGGATGCCCGACAGCGGGTTCTTCACCTCGTGCGCCAGCATGGCGGCAAGGGCGCTCACCGAACGCGCGGCGCTGCGATGCGACATCTGGCGGTCGATGTTGCGGGCGATGGTCTGCTCGGTCAGCGACACGGCGACCAGGCCGTCGCTGTCGACGACCGGCGAGAGTCGCAGCGCACAGAACCGGTTGCCGATGCGCGGCGAGGCAAGCGTCACGCCGTTCTCGGCGACCGCGCCGCCGGTCGTCATCACCTGCTCGAGCAGGGAGAAGAGCGGCGTGTCTTCGGGCACGAACTCGTCGAGCGGATGGCCGCCCAGGCGCGTGCGGCCGACGCCGAAGAACTGCTCGGCCGACAGGTTGGCGTAGTGGATCAGCCCGCGCGCATCGACCACGACGATCGCCTCCGACAGCGAATCGAGGAGCGCCATCGGGAACTGGTCGCTGAGGATGCTCGCGCGCTTGAGGGGCTGCACCGCCATCCTACGCAGCCTGCCGCTCGACGTTGGGCAGGAAGAACGCGGCCAGCATGGCGCGTACCTTGGCGGCTTCGGTCTCGCGGTTCACGGCGGCGCGGAACTCGGCCGATGTCGGCAGGCCCTTGGAATACCAGCCCAGATGCTTGCGGGCCATGCGCACGCCGGTTTCCTGGCCATAATGCGACAGCATCGATTCGAAGTGCGCGCGCACGGTGGCGTACTGCTCGGCGAGCGATGGATCGGGCAGCCGCTCGCCGGTGCGCAGATAGTGGATTGCCTGGTTCAGGAACCACGGCCGGCCGTAGGCGCCGCGCCCGATCATGACGCCATCGGCGCCCGACTGCTCCAGCGCGGTGTCGACGTCGTCGAGGGTGTTGATGTCGCCGTTCACGATCACCGGCAGCCCGGTCGCCGCCTTGACGTTGGCGACGAACGCCCAGTCGGCGTGACCGTCGTAGAACTGGCAGCGCGTGCGCCCATGCACGGTCAGCAGCTTGATGCCGCACTCTTCGGCGATGCGCGCCAAGTTGGGCGCGTTGCGATTGTTCGAATCCCAGCCGGTGCGCATCTTCAACGTCACCGGCAGCTTCACCGCCTTGACGATGGCTTCGAGGATCTTCGCGGCATGGACCTCGTCGCGCATCAGCGACGAGCCGGCATGGCCGTTCACGACCTTCTTCACCGGGCAGCCGAAGTTGATGTCGATGATGGCGGCACCTCGGTCCTCGTTCAGCCTGGCTGCGTCGGCCATGACTTCGGGCTCGCAGCCGGCGAGTTGGACCGACATCGGAAATTCTTCCGGCGAGTTCTTGGCCATCAGCAGCGTCTTGCGGTTCTCGCGCACCATCGCCGCCGAGGCGATCATTTCGGACACGACGAGGCCCGCGCCGCCCCGCTTGACCATCTGGCGGAAGGGCATGTCCGTTACACCCGACATGGGGGCCAGGATGACGGGGTCGTCGATCCGGACGGGACCGATGTCGACAGGCTGGAGACGCGGTGTGCAATCCATGGCTACTGATCAGTTTATAGGCATCTTGTGCAGTGCACAATAATTGGGCGAGCAATAGCGGGTCCCGGCGGGGTGCGCAAGCGGTCCCGAGTGCGTAGTTGTTGGCACAGTGTTATCTAGCGGCCGTGCCAACTTGCACCGCCCTGATCGTCGCCGGGGGCCGGGGTAGCCGCTTCGGAGGCCCCCTGCCCAAACAATATGCCACTTTGGCGGGCCAGCCTGTCCTGCGTCGCACCCTGGAGGTTTTCCAGGCGACGCCGGGCATCGACGGCATCCAGGTCGTCATCGCCCCGGGCGACGAAGGGCACTACCGTGCCGCTGTCGAGGGGATGGCCTTGCCGCCGCCGGTCATAGGCGGCGCCAGCCGGCAACAATCTGTCCTGTACGGCTTGGAATCCTTGGCCGCGCACCCTCCCGATCTCGTCGCCATCCACGATGCCGCCAGGCCTTATGTGCGGGTGTCCGACATCATGGGCTGCCTGGAGGCTTTGGGCCCCGGCATAGACGGCGCCGTCCTGGGCGTGCCAGTCGCCGACACCCTGAAGAAGGTCGACGAAGCCGGCGTGCTGGCCGGGACGGTATCGCGCACCGGTTTGTGGCGGGCTCAGACGCCGCAGATCTTCCGCTTCGCCGAACTGCTTGCCGCCCATCGGGCTGCGGCTTCGCTGGCCAGGCACGAGGCCAGCGCCCTTACCGATGACGCGGCGGTCGCCGAGCGCGCTGGACTGCGTGTCGTCATCGTCGAAGGGCATGACGACAACCGCAAGATCACTACGGCCGACGACATGGTCACGACGATGGAAACGCGCACCGCCTTCGGCTTCGACGTGCACGGCTTCGCCGACGGCAGCCAGGTGATGCTGGGCGGCGTCGCCATTCCGCACGGCCAGGCGCTGGCCGGGCACTCCGACGCCGACGTCGCCTTGCATGCGCTGACCGACGCGCTGCTGGGAACGATCGGCGCCGGCGACATCGGCAAGCATTTCCCGCCATCCGATCCGCAATGGCGCGGCGTGTCGTCCGACCGTTTCCTGCGCCGCGCCGTCGATCTTCTCGCGAACGCCGGCGGCCGCATCGTCCATCTCGATCTCACGCTGGTCTGCGAGGCGCCGCGCATCGGGCCGCATCGCGAGGCGATGGTCGAAAGCATCGCCCGCATCGCCGGCATCGAGCGTGACAGAGTGAGCGTCAAGGCGACGACCACGGAAGGCCTCGGTTTCACCGGCCGCCGCGAGGGTATCGCCGCGCAGGCGGTGGCGACGGTCGAGGTGCCGAGGAAGTAGATCGAAAAGCAAAAGGCCTCCCCCTGAGACGCGCCCTTCGGGCGCCTCAGGGGGAGGTGGTGTTGGTGGGGCCGTTGATGAAGCCGTGGATGGTGAAATGTTCGATCACGAGATGAGGGACGCCGCCGAGCGCGTGCTGCATGCCTGTCGCAAGCGTGGACTGAAGCTGGTCACCGCCGAATCCTGCACCGGCGGCCTGGTCGTCGCGACCCTGACCGCGATCGCCGGATCATCCGACGTCGTCGAGCGCGCCTACGTGACCTACGCCAACGAGGCCAAGCGCGAGATGCTGGGCGTGCCATGGGATGCCCTGATGGGCCATGGCGCGGTGAGCGATCCCGTGGCGCGGGCAATGGCCTCGGGCGCCCTCGCCCGCTCGGGCGTCGATCTTGCGGTATCGGTCACCGGCGTCGCCGGCCCTGGCGGCGGTACCGCAGAAAAGCCGGTCGGCCTCGTCCACTTCGCCGGCGCCCGCACCGGCCATGACATCATCGCCGAGCGTCACGTCTTCCCGGGCGATCGCGACACCATCCGTCGCGTGTCGGTGATTACCGCGTTGACGATATTGGCGTCGCTGGCTGAGCGCTAGGCTTGCCGTAGAGCTGTTTGGCGCGCGCTTCGAACGCGCTCACCATGCGCTTCACCGCTTCGGCGAACAGCAGGCGCACGGTCTGCTGCAGCAGCAGCGAGCGGAAATCGAACTCCAGCTCGAAGTCGATCAGGCATCCCGCAGGATGCGGCTGGAAGGTCCAACGGCTGGCCAGCCGGCGGAACGGCCCTTCGATGCCGGTGGTGTCGATGCGTGGGCCGCCCGGTGCGTCGGGTGCCAGTACGACTCGCGAAGCGAATTTCTCGTGGAACGGTCCGAAGCCGATCGCCAGCTCGGCGATCTGGACGTTAGGTCCTTCACGCCGCCGGATACGGCCGGCATGGCACCACGGCAGGAACTCCGGATAGCGCGGCACGTCGGCCACCAGCTCGAAGAGCTGCATGGGGGTGTACGCGACAACGCGCCGCTCGGAGTGACGGGTGGTGCTCAAACAGACCGGGAGGCGCGCGCAGCGCGCAGTCGGGCGAAGTCGTCGCCGGCGTGATAGCTCGAGCGCGTGAGCGGCGAGGCCGACACCATGAGGAAGCCCTTGGCGCGGGCGAGAGTCGCCAGCTCGTCGAACTCGGCCGGCGTCCAGAAGCGGTCGAGCGGCGCGTGCTTGGGCGTCGGCTGCAGGTATTGCCCGACCGTCAGGAAATCGACGTCGGCCGCGCGCAGGTCGTCCATCACCTGCAGGATCTCCTCGCGCGTCTCGCCCAGACCGACCATCAGGCCGGACTTGGTGAACATCGAGGGATCGATCTCCTTCACCTTCGAAAGCAACCTCAGCGACGTGAAGTAGCGCGCGCCGGGCCGGATCGTCGGATAAAGCCGAGGCACCGTCTCGAGATTGTGGTTGAACACGTCCGGCCGCGCCGCGACCACCGTCTCGATCGCCCCTTCCTTGCGCAGGAAGTCGGGCGTCAATACCTCGACCGTCGTGTTGGGCGCCTGCTGATGCAGCGCGGTGATGACCGCTGCGAAGTGCCCCGCCCCGCCGTCCAAAAGGTCGTCGCGATCGACCGACGTCACCACGACATGGCCGAGCCCGAGCTTGCCGACGGCTTCGGCGATGTTGGCCGGCTCATGCGGATTGAGGGCGCCGGGCTTGCCGGTGGCGACGTTGCAGAAGGCGCAAGCCCTGGTGCAGGTCTCGCCCATGATCATGAAGGTGGCGTGCTTCTGCTTCCAGCATTCGCCGATGTTGGGACAGGCCGCCTCCTCGCACACCGTGGCGAGCCCGTACTGGCGCATCAGGCGCCTGGTCTCGGCATATTCCGGCGAGTTCGGTGCACGCACCCTGATCCAATCCGGCTTGCGCCGGATGGGGTTGTCCGGCCGGTGCGCCTTCTCGGGATGGCGCTCGGCGCGGCTCAGCGGGAGCTTGTCGCCCAGGTCGGTAGGGGTTCCGTCCATGACGGCCTAGATATGGAGCGTTCGCCCGTACGCCGCCAGTACCGACTCGTGCATCATTTCCGACAGGGTGGGATGCGGGAACACCGTGGCCATCAGTTCGGCCTCGGTGGTCTCGAGCGTCTTGGCGACGCTGTAACCCTGGATCAACTCGGTCACCTCGGCGCCGATCATGTGGGCGCCCAGAAGCTCGCCGGTCTTGGCGTCGAAGATGGTCTTGACGAAGCCTTCCGGCTCGCCGAGCGCGATCGCCTTGCCGTTGCCGATGAAGGGGAACTTGCCGACCTTGATCTGCAGGCCCTTGGCCTTGGCCGCCGCCTCCGTGAGCCCGATGCTCGCGACCTGCGGCTGGCAGTAGGTGCAGCCCGGGATGTTGTGGGTGTTCATCGGATGAACGCCCTTCACGCCGGCGATCTTCTCCACCACCAGCACGCCTTCATGCATGGCCTTGTGCGCGAGCCACGGAGGTCCCGCGACGTCGCCGATGGCGTAGACGTTCGGCTCGCCGGTGAACCCCCACTGGTCGATCACGATATGGGTCTTCTCGACCTTCACCTTGCTGCCTTCGAGCCCCAGGTTCTCGACGTTGCCGACGATGCCGACGGCGCTGATCACGCGATCGACGGTGATCTCCTGGCTCTTGCCGCCGGCAGTGATCGTCGCGGTGACGCTGTCCTTCGCCTTCTTCAGGTTGCCGACCGTGGCGCCGGTCAGGATCTTCATGCCCTGCTTCTCGAAGGCCCGCTTGGCGAAGGCCGAGACCTCCTCGTCCTCGACCGGCAGGATCCGATCGACCACCTCGGCCACCGTCACCTCGGCGCCCATGGTGCGATAGAAGCTCGCGAACTCGATGCCGATCGCGCCCGAGCCGATGACCAGCAGCGACTTGGGGAACTCCGGCGGCACCATCGCTTCCTTGTAGGTCCAGACCAGCTTGCCGTCGGACTCCAGGCCGGGAAGCTGGCGCGCGCGCGCACCGGTCGCCAGGATCACGTTCTTGGCGGTGAGCGTGACGTTGCTCTTGTCGTTCATCGCCACGGCGAGCTTGCGCTGGCCGCCAGCAACGCCGTCGAGCTTGGCCGTGCCGTCGAACACCGTGATCTTGTTCTTGCGCATCAGGCCTTTGACGCCGTTGCTGAGCTGGTTCGCGACCTTGCGCGAGCGCTCGACGATCTTCTTCGGATCGTAGGAGACGTCCTTGACCGACAGGCCGAAGGAATCGGCGTGCTTGATCAGTCCGTAGACCTCGGAGGTGCGCAGCAGCGCCTTGGTCGGGATGCAGCCCCAGTTGAGGCAGATGCCGCCCATGTGCTCGCGCTCGACCACGGCGGTCTTCATGCCGAGCTGGGCGGCGCGGATCGCGGCGACGTAGCCGCCCGGCCCGCCGCCGACGATGATGATGTCGAAGCTGGTGTCGGCCATGATTCGCTCCTAGACCAGCATGGAAGCAGGCTGCTCGACGTAGGCCCGCAGCGTCTGCAGGAACTGCGCGCCCATGGCGCCGTCGACGACGCGGTGATCGACCGCGAGGGTGCAGCTCATCATGTTGCGGGCAACGACCTGGCCCTTGCGCACCACCGCCCGCTCCTCGCCCATGCCGACGGCAAGGATCATCGCCTGGGGCGGGTTGATGATGGCGGCGAAGCTGTTGATGCCGAACATGCCGAGGTTGGAGATGGTGAAGCCACCGCCCTGGAACTCTTCCAGCTTCAACTTTCCGACCTTGGCGCGCGCGGCGAGGTCCTTCATCTCGGTCGCGATCTGGCCCAGGCCCTTCATGTCGGCGTTGCGCACGATCGGCGTGATCAGGCCGCGGTCGGTGGCGACGGCGACCGAGATGTCGACCGCGCCGTACTGGATCATCTCGTCCTCGGTCCACGAGGCGTTGCACTCGGGATGGTCGCGCAGCGCCTTGGCACAGGCCTTGATCATCATGTCGTTGACCGAGACCTTGGTGCCCTTCTTCTCGGCCACCGCGTTGATCGACTGCCGCGCCGCCAGCAGCGCGTCGATCTCGAGATCGACCGTCAGGTAGAAGTGCGGCACGGTCTGCTTGGACTCGAGCATGCGCCGCGCGATGACCTTGCGGACCGAGGTGTGCGGTACGCGCGTGTCGCCTGGCGCCACGAACACCGGCTGCGCGCCGGCCGGCGGTGCGGGACGTGGCGCGGGTGCCGGGGCCGCTGCCGGCTTCGGTGCAACAGCGCCCGGCTTGGCCGCTTCGACGTCAGCCTTGACAATGCGTCCGTTGGGACCGCTGCCCTTGAGGGTCGCGAGGTCGATGCCCTTGTCCGCGGCGATGCGCTTGGCGAGCGGCGAGGCGAAGATGCGTCCGCCGCTCGGCGTCGTCGCCGGCTGGGCCGCGGGGGCAGCGGCAAACTTCGGAGCCGATGACGCAGCAGGCGCTGCGGCGGGAGCCGCTGCCAGCGCAGGCTTCGCCGGCGCCGGAGCGGCAGCCGGAGCTGCTGCAGCCGCCGGAGCCGGCGCCGCGCCCTTGGGCACCTCGGTCTCGCCCTCCTCCAGCAGGACGGCGATGACGGCATTGACCTTCACGCCTTCGGTGCCTTCCGGCACGACGATCTGGCCGACCTTGCCTTCGTCGACCGCCTCGACCTCCATGGTCGCCTTGTCGGTCTCGATCTCGCAGATCACCTGGCCCGACTTGACGGTGTCGCCGACGTTGACGTGCCACTTGGCGAGCTTGCCCTCCGTCATGGTGGGCGACAGCGCGGGCATCAGGATGTTGATCGACATGGTCTGGTCTTGGTCAGCGATTGCAGACTTCGCGCGCCGCCGCGACGATGTTGTCGGCCTGCGGCAGGGCGATCTTCTCGAGGTTCGCGGCGTAGGGCAGCGGCACGTCGACGCCGTGCACGCGCTTGACCGGCGCGTCGAGCCAGTCGAAAGCCAGCTCCATCATCTGGGCGGCGAGCTCCGAGCCGATGCCGGCGAACGGCCAGCCCTCCTCCACCGAGACCAGGCGATTGGTCTTCTTCACCGAGGCGACGATGGTCTCGGTATCGAACGGGCGCAAGCTCCTGAGATTGATCACCTCGGCGTCGATGCCCTGCTTGGCCAGTTCCTCGGCCGCGGCCAGCGCCTTGCCGACCATGATCGAGAAGGCGGTGATGGTGACGTCCTTGCCCGGCCGCTCGATCTTCGCGCGGCCGATCGGCAGCACGAACTCGGGATCCTCCGGCACGTCGAACGACTGGCCGTAGAGGATTTCATTCTCGAGGAAGATCACCGGATTGGGATCGCGGATCGCAGCCTTGAGCAGGCCCTTGGCGTCGGCTGCGCTCCACGGGGCGAGCACGCGCAGGCCCGGGACATGGGCATACCAGCTCGCGTAGCACTGCGAATGCTGGGCGGCGACGCGTGCAGCGGCGCCGTTGGGCCCGCGGAACACGATCGGGCAGGTCATCTGGCCGCCCGACATGTAATGCGTCTTGGCCGCCGAATTGATGATCTGGTCGATCGCCTGCATGGCGAAGTTGAAGGTCATGAACTCGACGATCGGCTTCAATCCGCCGAACGCCGCGCCGACGCCGAGGCCGGCGAAGCCGTGCTCGGTGATCGGCGTGTCGATCACGCGCTTGGCGCCGAACTCTTCCAGTAGCCCCTGGCTCACCTTGTAGGCGCCCTGGTACTGCGCGACCTCCTCGCCCATCAGGAAGACTTGGCCGTCCTTGCGCATCTCCTCGGCCATGGCGTCGCGCAGCGCCTCGCGCACCGTCATATGGTTGGTCTTGCCCTTCCACTCCGGTTCAGCCGCGGGCGCGGGAGATGCCGGCGGTGCCGCATGCTGCGGCGGAAGCTCGGCCTTGGGCTTGCCCTCGGTGTTCGGAACATCGGCCTTGGCCGCCGTGGCCTGAGGCGGCGCCGAGGGCTGCGGCGGCGCCTTGGCGGCGTCCTCGACGCTCTCGCCTTCGGCAGCGAGGACCATGATCGGCGCGTTCACCTTCACGCCCTCGGTGCCTTCCTCGATCAGGATCTGGGCGACCGTGCCCTCGTCGACCGCCTCGACCTCCATGGTCGCCTTGTCGGTCTCGATCTCGCAGACCACCTGCCCTGCCTTGACCACGTCGCCGACCTTCACGTGCCACTTCGCCAGCTTGCCCTCGGTCATGGTTGGAGAGAGGGCTGGCATCAGAACCGGAATCGACATGTATCAGGCTCCGACCAGGACGTCGGTCCACAATTCGGACGGGGCGGGCTCGGGACTGTGCTGAGCAAACTCGGCAGCGTCGTTCACGGTCTTGCGGATCTCGGCATCCACCGCCTTCAATGCGGCCTCGTCAGTCATCTTTCCATCCAGCAACAGCTTGCGCACATGGTCGATCGGATCGCGCTCGTTGCGATACTTGTCGACCTCTTCCTTGGTCCGGTACTTGGCCGGGTCGCTCATCGAGTGACCGCGATAGCGATAGGTCTGCATCTCGAGGATGTACGGGCCGCCGTTGCGGGCATGCTCGACGGCCTTCTCGCCCGCGGCCTTCACGGCGACGACATCCATGCCGTCGACACGCTCGCCGGGAATGCCGAAGGATTCACCGTGGCGATAAAGCTCGGTGACGGCCGAGGCGCGCTCGACCGAGGTGCCCATGCCGTAGCGGTTGTTCTCGATGACGTAGACCACCGGCAGCTTCCAGAGAGCCGCCATGTTCATCGCTTCGTAGACCTGGCCCTGGTTGGCGCTGCCGTCACCGAAGTAGGTCAGGGAGACGTTGTCGCTGCCGTTGTACTTGTGGGCGAAGGCTAGTCCCGTGCCGATCGGCACCTGGGCGCCGACGATGCCGTGGCCGCCGTAGAAGTGCTTCTCGCGGCTGAACATGTGCATCGAGCCGCCCTTGCCCTTGGAATAGCCGCTCGAGCGGCCGGTCAGCTCGGCCATCACGCCCTTGGGATCCATGCCGGCCGCCAGCATGTGGCCATGGTCTCGATAGGACGTGATGATGGCGTCGCCCAGCTTGATCGTCGACTGCATGCCGACGACGACGGCTTCCTGGCCGATGTAGAGGTGGCAGAAGCCACCGATCAGGCCCATGCCGTAGAGCTGGCCCGCGCGCTCCTCGAAGCGGCGGATCAGGAGCATGTCGCGGTAGAAGGATTTGAGCTGGTCGGCGGTGACGCTGTTGTCACCCGCACCTGGAGGCTTGGTCGATGCCGTCGGTGTGGCGGGAGAAGATTCCACCTTCGGCTTCGTGGCCGGTTTCGCCATTTTGACTTCCCCTCCGTGTCCCGTTGCCGCTTATAGCATCGCCTGCAGCGATGTGGTTGATCTAGCAGCAAAAAACCAGCCGAGAGAGCGTGCGCCGCAGCAATTGAGAGATTGTTTGCAAGGTGCCCTTCGCGCCGGACAGTTTGTTTCAGGCGGCCGCGAGGCAAACCTGATCAGCGCGTCACGGATGCGTTTCGCCCACCTTCAACGCGTGGGCGTAAAGATGATGATGTCGTCCTTGCGGGAGAAGTTCAGCAACACGCGAGCTCGTTCGTCGAGCATGTCGGGATCGAGACTCTGGTTGCGCAGCGCGGCGACGCGCCGCTCCCAGATCTTTCGCGTCGTCTCCGCTTCGGTGAGGTTCTGCTCGGCGACCAGCACTTCGCGCTGCAGATAGACCATGGCAAGCAGGCCTCGGTCACCGTTCACCAGGTGATAGCCGAAGTACCCGAACACCGTCGCGAAGATGATCGGAGCCAGAATCTGACGTGGCCGCAACAACATATACGAACTTCCCAACACCATAAGGCAACATATGGTGTTGAGGAGTCAAGATTTTTCGGGTCGGAGGGCCTGAACCGCCGCACGCCTCATGCTGGGGAGCGCGCAAAAGCGCACGTCTCGAAGCATGGGCAACAGACGAGGTGCGGGTTGCCCATCCTTCGAGACGCCGCGCGTTGCGCGGCTCCTCAGCGACAGTGTGATGGGGCAAGCGGTTTGCCTCCGACACCGCGGCCGGTACTCCCGACCCGATCGCGATGACTTACAAGGATGAGGCTGGCCGCGTATCCAGACCGATCCGCACCCGCCTGTTGTGCCGCCCCTTGTTGTCGATCTTGAGGATGCGGATTGGCGGCGATCCGCCGGTTGAGGCGAGATGCGTCCCACCGCAAGCCTGCCGATCGAGGCCGACGATCTCGACGATGCGGACCTTGCCGTCGGGCGTCGGTGGCGGCGCGACAGAGCGACTGCGGATCAGGCCCGGCTCTGCCTGCGCCTCGTGCATGGGCACGTAGGCGAAGCGCACCGGAATGTCCTGGCGGATGAGGTCGTTGATCGGCGCCTCGAGCGCGCGCAGCCGGTCGCTGTCCGCGCCCTGGATGTCGAAGTCCATACGCGCCGTCCCGTCATCCGCCATCTGCACGCCGGTGACCAGCGCGCCATCGAACGCCTGGAACACCAGAGCGTTTAGGATGTGCGTGTCGGTGTGGAGCTGGCGCATCATCCGGCGGAAGTCAGGATCGACGGCTGCTTCGACGCTGCCGGCGATCTCGCTCTGGCTGTCGAGCAGGTGCCAGAGCTTGCCGGCGGAAACCTCAAACCCGACGACCTTCGCCTCGCCGCCTTGCCAGCGAACGACACCGCGATCGGGGAGCTGGCCGCCGCCTCCGGGATAGAAAGGCGACTCGACCAGCGCGACCTTGCCGGGGCGCGCATCGGCCACATCGGTCTGCGCGATCAGGATTTCAGGCTGCTCATGACAAAAGAGGTGCATTCGGCTCCATTAGCCCGCTTGTCATCCGCGATATTGGCGAAAATTGAGGGCCTCGCTGCGCCTTCATGCCAGTTCCTACCTACGAGAAACTGTCCGCATTTTCCCTGTCTCAGTGCTACCACAAGCACAAGGAAGGCGGGCCTGAAGGGCTGCGGCGGGTCGGCCGGCCGCACAAGCAGGGGGCGCAGAGCGCGCGCGTTCGTGGCTGGAAGCCCCGGATGAGAGCGCCGCCTTACGGCGCCACATCGCCGAGCTCGAGCGCAAGATTGACCAGCAGCAGGTCGATCTATTTTTTTCACAAACGGCTGGCGCCGCGTGACAGACTTACTCTTCAGCGATAGTCGGTACTAGGCCGCTGCCGCAGCGCGCGCGAACTGTGTGGGTGTGATTCCGTAGCAGCGCTTGAAGTGCTTGTTGAGGGCGCTCTGGTCATAGAAGCCGACTTCGGCCGCCACGTCGGCCAACACCGGTGCGTGTCGCAAGCGGCGGCACGCCATGTTGAGCCGCACCTGCGTCAGGTAGGCATGCGGGGTCAGGCCGACCGTACGCTTGAACAGGCCGATGAGCTGGAAGGTGGTCAGTCCGACCTCGGCCG
Organism: Pseudomonadota bacterium; assembly: GCA_023436825.1. Next base: position 12,691 of record JAEZHS010000454.1, read on the forward strand.
CCAGATCCTCCAGGCGCAGCTCCGAGGCATGGTCGGCATGCATCCGCTCCTTTACGCGCGCCAGGAGCTGCCGGTCGACCGGCGCCGGCGGGATGCGGCTGCCACCGCTGCCGTGCCGCTGGAACAGCCGACCGAAGCTGCCGACCAGCAATTCGCGCTCATGGAAAACGTCGCGCCCTTCCTCGATGGCGCAATGCATCGCCATGAAGGCCTCGATCAGGTCGCGGTCGGCGAAGATGTTGTGCGTGAAGTACGGCACGTGCTCGATGCCGAGCCCGGCCGCGAGTTGATCGAGCGCCGCCTGCGTCAGGTACATCGACCGGTACTGCCAGCGTTCGCTCCAGCCCATCCAGCCGGCGTGCGGCTCGCCGGGATTGAAGACGAACAGGGTCGACGGCGTCGCCTCCTCGACCTGGCCGCGGCTCTTGACCACCGACCCGCCGTTCTCGGTCACGGCGACGACCAGCGCCTCATGGATGTGCGGCGGATACTCGTGCGTCGTGAAATCGGCGCGCAGCAGGCTGAGGCCGGTGAGATGCCGGTCCCACCAGTATTCCGTCGAGTTCCTGGGATCGCTGCGGGCCACGTCTGAAAATAGCGGCTCGACCAATTTTCGCCAATACCGGCCATCGCCTCGCTCCTAGCCTGCGACCATGTTGACCGAAGGCCAGCGGCAGATCCGCGACATGGCGCGCCAGTTCGCGGCCCGCGAGCTGGCGCCGACGGCGGCCGAGAGAGACCGTGTTCCGCGCTTCCCGCGCGAAGCCTTCGCACGCATGGGCGAGCTCGGCATGCTGGGCATGACCGTGCCGGCGGAGTTCGACGGTGCCGGCACCGACTACGTTTCTTATGCGCTCGCCATCATGGAGATCGCCGCAGCCGACGGTGCGTCGTCGACGGCATTCCAGGTGCACAACTCCCTGGTCTGCCTGCCCATCCTGCGGCACGGCACGCCGCAGCAGAAGGAGCGCTTCCTGCGCCCCCTCGCCCGCGGCGAAGTTTTAGGCGCCTTCTGCCTCACCGAACCGGGCGCCGGCTCGGATGCTGCCGCCATTGCGACTCGCGCCGAGCGTATCGGCAACAAGTTCGTCCTGAGCGGCGCCAAGCAGTTCATCACATCCGGCAGAAGCGCCGATATCGCGCTGGTCTTCGCCGTGACGGATCCGGCTGCCGGGAAGCAAGGCATTTCCGCGTTCGTCGTGCCAACCAGGACACCGGGCTACACGGTGGCACGCGTCGAGCACACGATGGGACAGCGCTCGTCCGATCACTGCCACGTCGTGTTCGACAACTGCGAGGTCCTGCCCGAGCAGATGCTGGGCGAGGAAGGCGAAGGCCTGCGCATCGCGCTCGGCAACCTCGAAGGCGGCCGCATCGGCGTGGCCGCACAATCGGTCGGCATGGCGCGCGCCGCCTACGACGCCGCCCTCGCCTACGCCAAGGACCGGCGAACCTTCGGCAAGCCGATCATCGAGCACCAAGCTGTCGCCTTCCGCCTGGCCGACATGGCGACCTCGCTCCAGGCTGCCGAGTTGATGGTGCTGAACGCCGCACGCCTGCGCGACGAGGGTCGGCCCTGCCTCAAGGAAGCGTCGATGGCCAAGCTGTTCGCCTCGGAGATGGCCGAGAAGGTCTGCTCGGCCGCCATCCAGATCCATGGCGGCTATGGCTATCTCAACGACTTCCCGGTCGAGCGCATCTATCGCGACGTGCGCGTCACCACGATCTACGAGGGCACGTCAGACATCCAGCGGCTGGTGATCGGCCGCCGGCTCGCCGGCGAAGCCCAGTTCCAGGGAGTGAGCTGAGATGATCGCCCGCTTGTGGCGCGGCCGCGCCTCCGACGCAGCCAACGCCGACGCCTATGTCCGGCATTTCACCGGAACCGTTTCGGCCGAACTCAAAGAGCTTGCCGGCCATCGCGGCGCCTGGCTGCTGCGCCGCGGCGGCGATGGCGGGACGGAGTTCA
>JAEZHS010000578.1 GCA_023436825.1 Pseudomonadota bacterium
GCTCGCTCATGAATCATGAGCGCGCAGGATGCGCGCGGTCCGGAAGAACTTGACGCCCCCAGCGTCAGCCCGGAACCGACAGAGGTTCCGGAGACCCGCCGACCGGCCGGCGCAGACAGGCGACGTGGTGGCCGGGCGCCACCTCGATCAGGGGCGGCGCCGTGACCTTGCACTCGGGCAACGCGTAGGGGCAGCGGGTGTGAAAATGGCAACCGGGCGGCGGCTTGGCCGGGCTCGGCACGTCGCCCTGCACGATCCGCTTGCGCTTGCGCCGCCGCTTGGGATCGGGCGCGGTGGCGGCCGACAGCAGCGCCTCGGTGTAGGGGTGCAGCGGCTGGGTGAAGAGCGTGCGCTTGGTCGTGAGCTCGACGATGCGGCCGAGATACATCACCGCGATGCGATGACTGATATGGCGCATCACGGCAAGGTCGTGGCTGATGAAGAGATAGGCGAGCCCGTATTCCTCCTGCAGGTCGATCAGCAGGTTGAGCACCTGCGCCTGCACCGAGACGTCGAGCGCCGACACCGGCTCGTCGGCCACGATCAGCTCGGGATTGACCGACAGGGCCTTGGCGATGCCGAGCCGCTGGCGCTGGCCGCCGGAGAACTCGTGGGCGTACTTGCGCATCGCCTCGGGCCTCAGGCCGACACGCCGGAAGAGCTGGGCGACGCGGTCGCCGGTCTCGCCGCCGCGCGTGATGCCGTAATTCTCCAACGGCTCGCCGACGATGGTCCCGGCCGCGAGACGCGGGTTCATCGACGAGTACGGGTCCTGGAAGATCGTCTGGATATGCCGGCGGTGCTCCCACATGGCGGCCGGCTTGAGCTTGGTGACGTCCTCGCCGCTCAGCAGGATGCGCCCGGCGGTCGGCTCGATCAGCTTCAGCACGGTCTTGCCGATCGTCGACTTGCCGCAGCCCGATTCGCCCACCAGGCCCAGCGTCTCGCCCCTGGCGATGCTGAAGCTGACGCCGTCGACCGCCCTCACCTCGCCCACGCGGCGCTGCAGCAGGCCGCCCAGGATCGGGAAGTGCTTTACGAGGCCGTCGACCTCGAGGACGGGTGAGTTCGGGGCCGCGCTCACAGCTTGACCTCCCAGCACGCCACGGTGTGACCGCCGCCGGCATCGACGAACGGCGGCGCCGTCGCGCGGCAGCGATCCGTGGCCAGCTCGCAGCGCGCGGCGAAGGCGCAGCCGACGATCGGCTTCGTCAGGATCGGCACCAGGCCGGGGATCTCCTGCAGGCGCGGCCGCGTGCCGGCAGCGTCGGCCTCGACATCGAGCCGCGGGATCGCCCGCATCAGGCCGCGCGTATAGGGATGCAGCGGCTTCTCGAACAGCGCCTCGACCGGCGCCTCCTCGACCTTGCGGCCGGCATACATCACGACGACGCGTTCGGTGGTCTCGGCGACGACGCCGAGGTCGTGGGTGATCAGCACAATCGCCGTGCCCGTCTTCTCCTTGAGCTCGATCATCAGGTCGAGGATCTGCGCCTGGATGGTGACGTCGAGCGCCGTGGTCGGCTCGTCGGCGATCAGCACCTGGGGATCGCAGGAAAGCGCCATGGCGATCATGACGCGCTGGCGCATGCCGCCCGAAAGCTGGTGCGGGTATTCGTCGAGCCGGCGCCTGGCATCGGCGATGCGCACCAGGTCGAGCATCTCGCACGCCCGATCGCGCGCCGCCGACCACGGCACGCCGAGATGGCGCACCACGTTCTCGGCGATCTGGGTGCCGACGGTCAGCACCGGGTTCAGGCTGGTCATCGGCTCCTGGAAGATCATGGAGATGCGATGCCCGCGCAGGCTCTTCATCTCCTCCTCGGACAGGGCGGTGAGCTCGGTGCCTTCGAAGCGGATCGAGCCCTGGGCGATGCGGCCGGTCTCGGGCGGGATCAGGCGCAGGATGGAGAGTGCCGTGACCGACTTGCCGCAGCCCGATTCGCCCACGATGCCCAGCGTCTCGCCGCGCGCCACGTCGAACGACACGCCGTCGACCGCGCGCACGACGCCGTCCAGGGTGTTGAACTGCGTGTGGAGGTCGCGGACCTCGAGAATGGCGCTCACAGGCGTCTCGCCAGGCGCGGATCGAGCCGGTCGCGCAAGCCGTCGCCCAGCAGGTTCACCGCCAGCACGGTGACGGCGAGGAAGGCGCCGGGGATCAGGATCGTCCAGGGCGCGATCTGGAAGAAGGTCTTGCCCTGGGAAATGATGTTGCCCCAGCTCGGCACTTCCAGCGGCACGCCGGCGCCGAGGAAGCTCAGTCCCGCCTCGATCAGCATGGCCGAGGCGCAGACATAGGTCGATTGCACGATCAGCGGCGCCAGGGTGTTGGGCAGGACGTGCCGCACCAGCAGCTTCATGTTCTTCGTGCCGCCGGCAATGGCGCTCTCGATATACGGTTGGGAGCGGATCGAGAGCACCACGGCGCGGACCACGCGCACGACCCGCGGCACCTCGGGAACGATGATGGCGACGATGACGATGCCGAGCCCGGGCCGCGCCAGGGTGATCAGGGCGATGGCGAGCAGGATCGACGGGATCGCCATCAGCCCGTCCATGACGCGCATGACGATGCCGTCGATGCGCTTGAAGTAGCCGCAGGCGGGCCCGAGGGCGAGGCCCAGCGCGCTCGAGATCACGGCCACCGAGAGGCCGACGATCAGCGAGACCCGCGCCCCGTAGACCGTGCGTGAGAAGACGTCGCGGCCGAACTGGTCGGTGCCGAACCACCAGCGCTCCGAGGGCGGACGCAGGCGGTTGACCGGTGCGATCTTGAACGGGTCGTGCGTCGCGATCAGCGGCGCGAAGACCGCCATCAGGATCAGCAGGGCGAGCAGCACGCCGCCGAAGCCGATGGTCGGATTGCGCCGGATCGCCGTCCACAGCGAGAAGGGACGCGACGGCAGCGCGGCGAGATCGTCGGTGATGACGGTCATGTCAGTACCGGATCCGGGGATCGAGGAAGGCGTAGGAGATGTCGATGATCAGGTTCACGACGACCTTGACCCCGGCGAACACCAGGATCAGCCCCTGCACGATCGGATAGTCGCGCTTCAGCACGGCGTCGACGGTGAGCCGGCCGAGGCCCGGGATGTTGAACACGGTCTCGGTGATGACCACGCCCGAAATCAGCAGCGCGATGCCGATGCCGATCACGGTGACGATGGGCACCGAGGCGTTCTTCAACGCATGCAGCAGGAGAACGCGGTCGGTCGCCAGGCCCTTGGCGTTGGCGGTGCGGATATAGTCCTGCTGCAGCACCTCCAGCATGGAGGCGCGGGTGATGCGGGCGATCAGAGCCATGTAGGTGACGCCGAGCGCCACCGACGGCAGGATCAGGCTTTCGACGAACGGCCAGAGGCCGGCGCTCAGCGGCTGGTAGCCCTGCACCGGCAGGAGCTGCCATTGCACGGCGAAGAAGTAGATCAGGACATAGGCCAGCACGAACACCGGCATGGCGAAGCCCAGCACTGCGAAGCCCATGACCAGGCGGTCGACCAGCTTGCGCGCCTTCCAGGCCGCCACCACGCCGATGGGAATGGCGAGCGCCACCGCCACGAACAGCGTCGACAGCGTGAGCGCGATCGTGGGCTCCACGCGCTGGGCCATCAGGCGCGTCACCGGCAGGTTGGAGAAGATCGACACGCCCAGGTCGCCCTGCAGCAACGCCCATACCCAGACGACGAACTGCTCGACCAGCGGCCGGTCGAGGCCGAGCTTGACGCGCACGGCGGCGATCGCCTCGCTGGTGGCGTCCTCGCCGGCGATGATCGCGGCCGGATCGCCCGGTGCGAGACGCAGCAGGAAGAAGACAAACAGCGCCACCACGGCCATCACCGGCAGGGTGGCGAACAGACGGCGGATGATATAGGCGGTCATATGCTGGGCGCGCGCCACTCATGCGTCATGTTCCTCTCCCCCTTGGGGGAGAGGTTGGGTGAGGGGGTGGGGAAGATTGCCTCCTGCATCACCCACTCACCCAGCCCCTCCCCCAAAAGGGGGAGAGGAGCATGAAAGCAGCGTGAGAGGAGCATGAATGGCGAGGATGCCATGAACCTCTCTATTTCTTCGTAATGCCCCACAGCACCGCCAGCCCGGTGTTGGGCACGATGCCGTCGATGCGGTCGGCGCGATAGGCCAGCGGCGTATCCCATTGACCGAACGGCAGGAACACGACGTTCTCCATCGCCTTGGTCTGCAGGTCCTTGGCGATCTTCTTACGTTCCTCCTCGGTCGCGGCCATGCCGAAGGCGTTGCGCAGCTTCTCGACCTCCGGATCGCACGGCCAGCCGAACAGGCCCTTGTCGCAGGCAGCACCGATCCAGGTATGCAGCACCGGATTGGACGAGCCGACGCCGCCCGAGGTGGTGACGAAGATGTTCCAGCCGCCCTGCGCCGGCGGCTCCTTCTTGGCGCGACGCGACACGACCGAGCCCCAGTCTATCGACTGGACGTCGACGTTGATGCCGGCTTCGCGCATCGCCTGGATCAGCACCTGGGTGGCGGGCGTGATGGTGTTGTGGTCGGTGGCGGCCAGCACGGTGATCGGCTCGCCGTTGTAGCCGGCTTCCTTCAGGAGCTGCAGCGCCTTCTTGGGATTGTATTCCTTCATGAAGGCGGTGCCGCCGTCGTTCTCGTACGGGCCGCCGCAAGTCAGGAGTCCCGGGCAGACGCGGTAGTACTTGGGATCGCCGACGATGGCGCGCAGGAAGTCTTCCTGGTTGATGAGGTAGTACATCGCCTGGCGCGCCTTCACGTTGTTGAAGGGCGGATGCAGGTGATTGAGCCGGATCATGCCCTGCGTGCTGTCGATCTTGCCCGTCTTCATCAGCTTGACGCCCTTGGCCTTGGCGAGCAGCGGCAGGAAGTCGTTGGGCGGCTGTTCGTAGAAATCGATCTCGCCGTTGACCAGGGCCGACATCGCCGTCTGCGGATCGGAGATCCACACCAGCTCGATACGGTCGACGCCGGGGATCTTGGCGCCGGCGAACGACGACGGCGCCTCGCTGCGGGCGACGTAGTCCTTGTTCTTGAGATAGACCGCCTTGCTGCCCGGCACCCACTGGTCCTTGGCGAAGATGTAGGGACCCGAGCCGACCGAATCCTTGACCTGCTGCTGCGGGTCGGTCATCGCGTCCTTCTCGCGCATGATGGCGGCGATCGAGCTCTGGCTCTTGCCCAGCGATTCCAGGACCATGCCGTAGGGCTCACGCAGCACCATGGTGAAGGTCTTGTCGTCGACCGGCTCGAGCTTGGTGACGAAGCCCATCAGGCGCTGGCCGACGCCGTCCTTGGCGCCCCAGCGCTTCAGCGAGGCGATCACGTCCTTGGTCGTTACCGGCGAGCCGTCATGGAACTTCAGCCCGTCGCGCAAGGTGAAGGTGTAGGTCAACCGGTCCGGGCTGATCTCGTACTTGCCTACCATCTGCGGCTGCGGCTTCTGGTTGGCGTCGTTGCCGAACAGCGTGTCGTAGACCAGCGCGCCATGGATGTTGGCAATGGTCTGGGTGGTCCAGACTGGATCGATGACGCGCACATCCGCGTGCATCACCGCCTTCAAGACCTTTTCCTGGGCCATTGCCGAAAACGGCAAAGCGAGCGCGGCCAGCGACGCTGAAAGGCCCGCCAATACTCGGAACATCATTGAGTCCCCTCTAAAACTCCCCGATCCGTCACAAACTATGCAAAGCCCGGGCCTTTGTCATCCCGAGCGCAGCGCGGGATCTTTCAGGCAACAGGAACGATCCCTCGCTGCGCTCGGGACGACCGCGGCCGGTTACGACAAGCCGTGCGACGCGTTCAATAGATCAATCCACGCGGTTTCGCGTCCTGATCCAGCGGCCAGATCGGACGCTCGACCTTGGTGTACGGGACCTTTCTGTGATCGCGGCGCAGCGGTCCGCTCGATTCGACATAGACGACCTTCTTGGCGATCGGACCGTACGCCGCCATGAAATGGTTGGTCGATTTCACGACCACGATCTTCTTCTGCGTCGGATCGATGCCCACGTTGGTGAACAGCTCCAGTCCCGTCGCTTGCGTCCGATTGGCAATCAGCACGACGTCGACGCCGCCGACGCGCACGGCGGCGCAGTCGCCCACCGGGACCTGCGTCGGCCCGAAACGCTGCCAGGCGTTGCGCTTGAGGCCGATGATCTCGACCTCGGCATCGACCGGCAGGCCCGAGCTGGGCGCGATCTTGCCGCCGAAGCGCAGGCCGATCTTGGCGCCGAGGCCGGCATCGAAGCAGATGCGCACGGCGATCGGATCCCAGATCGGGCCGAGGCAGGCGTTCTCGACCTTGCTCGCGATCAGGTGGCGCAGGATGTCGGTATTGTCCGACGGCGCGCCGCCGCCGGCATTGTCGGCGGGATCGGCGATCACCACCGGCAGGTCGTTGAATGCCACGCCCTCGGCGACGCCGGCCGCCACGTCGAACGACGGCGGCTGGGTCTTGCCGCGCAGGCCGACGAGCTCCTCGCCGAGCCTGGTCGCCAGCGCGTCGGCCTTCTTCTTGTCGCCGTCGGCGATCACCAGCACGCGGGTGCCGATCTCGGCCACGTCGCCGTACGGGAAGCAGTGCGCGATCGACACCGACAGGATGCCGTCCTTGCCCTCCATCGCCTTGATGCGGTCGACCAGGCCGCGCATCGGCTGGATGGTGGTGGGATAGCTCTGGATCTGGCGGCAGTCGTAGACCGACGTCACCGGCTTCACCTCGCCGCGCAGGGTCGCCAGCACGAGATCGAGCACGTCCTCGGCGCGCTCGACGACGTCGGTGTGCGGGAATTCCTTGTAGAGCACGATGATGTCGGCCGCCGACACGCGCTTCATCGTGAGGTGGCAGTGCGGGTCGAGCTCGACGCCGATCACGCATTTCGGCCCGACGATCGCCCGCGCCCGCTCGATGATGTCGCCTTCGACGTCGTCATAGCCGTGCGCCACCATGGCGCCGTGCAGGCCGAGCAGCAGGCCGTCGACCGGCATCGCCGCCTTGAGCTGATCCAGGATCTCGTCGCGCATGGTCTCGTAATCGGCGCGGTTGGTCGTGCCGGCGGGGCTGGCGGCAAAGCAGCTCCCCTCGATCAGCTCGAAGCCTTCCGCCTCGGCCCGCTTGCGGCCGACGAACAGCGGTGCCGTGCACATGCGCGGCGCATCGGCCGGATGCTCGCCCGGCCGCAGGAACACCGATTCGCGGTAGTTCTCGATGCTGGTCGGCAGCGGCGAGAAGGTGTTGGTCTCGGTGGCGAGCGTGGCGGTGAACAGGCGCATGGTGGTCCTTCTGGCTCTTCTTGCTCCTCTCCCCCTTCATGCTCCTCTCCCCCAAGGGGGAGAGGAGCATGAGAGGTGAGTTGGGGCGCGATACTTCTACGGAACCACGCCCGCAGGCAACGACATGCAATGTCGCGCAATCGCGCCGGGGGTCGTGAGCCAAATGCGATCGCGGTCTTTCGCAATGTGACGCAGCGCGCGCTTGAGATGCCGCAGGCGATGCGGCTGGCCGACCAGATAAGCATGCAGCGCCACGCCCATGACCAGCGGCCGCTCCTGCGACAGCTCCAGCATTTCATCGAACTGGTCGATGACGATGTCGGCGAATGCCTCGCCGCCGATCTTGCGGCCGACGATCTGCGGAATGTCGTTCACTTCCTGTGGATAGGGCACGGCGAGGATGCGCTTGTCACCGCGACAGCGAAACCAGACCGGCTGGTCGTCCATGCACCAGTCGAGCAGGTAGCGGTAGCCTGCTTCCGCCAACAGGTCGGGCGTAACGTGGCTGTGCGAGATCCACGGCCCCAGCCAGCCGTCCGGAGCGCGGCCTTCGGCTTCCGTCAGGCGATTCGTGGCTTCGACGATCAGATTCCGTTCGGCCGCCTCGTCGAGCTCGCCCTGCCGCTCGGCATTGGTGCGGCCATGGCCCACGATCTCGTCGCCGCGGGCGCGGCAGGCCGCCACCAGCGCCGGCGCATAGTCGTACATCGCGCTGTTGACCAGAGCGGCCATCGGCAATTGCAGCGCATCGAAGGCATCGAGCATGTACCAGGCGCCGACGCGATTGCCATAATCGCGCCATGCATAGTTGAGAATGTCTGGATGTGGTCCACCCGGCGCCAGCTCCGCACCGAGCCCCTCGCCGTAGGAAAAATGCTCGAGATTGAGGGCGAAGTAGACGGCGAGCCGTCGGCCATTCGGCCAGGCGTAGGCCGTGCGACCACGCAGAGGCACATAGCCGTAGCGGTCGTGTGTTCGGAGCTTCATCCCCGAAAATTAACGTCGGAAGTCACGAAGGGCTACGGTCAGACCATGCTCACTCGACTGCTGTCCGCTGCCCTCGCCGGCTGCCTGCTTCTCCTCACCGGCTCCCCGGCCTTCGCCTACTACTCGAAAGACTCGTACGAAGGCGAGGTCACCTTCATCGGCATGGTCGAGATCGCCGAGGATGCGCCCGACTTCCTGCTGCTGCCCTCGTACATCAGCCGGCAGCTCCTCTATCTCGCCGGCCCGCTGCAGGCCGCGCCCAGGAAGGCCGCCGCCAAGAACGACGCGAAAGTCGACGTTCTCGGCAAGCATCGCGACGGCAAGACCGGCAAGCTCTACGTGCGCTACCGCTATACGGGCACGTTCGTTCTCGACAGCGCGCTCCACGACGTCGTCAAGATTCGCCTGCCCCTCAACCTCGACGAGATCTGGGAGCGCTCAAGCGACAATTGCTTCAGCTGGGGCGACAAATACCGCATGGCCTACTTCTGGGCTCCGCTGAACAAAGGCTGCCCGCTGGTCGACGGTGTCGACTATCTGACGGCAGACGGCACGATCGTCGCAAAACGAGCCAACACCACCAGCACCACGCCCGCCTACGAGCGACTGGCCAACGGCAGCGGCGAGATCCGCATCGTGCTGACGTTCGGCGCCGACGACGACAAGAACGGCAAATCCGCTCCCGACAAGAACCCTGACTACAACGCCGCGAACTACCGGGACATTCGCAAGTTCCTGCTCAATCAAGGCTTCGCGGTGCGCACCGTCCCGCTCGACGAGCGCGAGCGTGAATGTGGAAATACGAAGCCTCTGGCCGCCTCGCCGGGCCATGTCGAGGAGTTCGCTCGCAAGGATGGCGGGCGCAGGATCGTCGTCCGCCTGTTCTGGGGCGTCACCAACATCGGCGAGGACAGCGTCGCCTTCTTCTGCATGGCGAAGGAGGCCGCGGAACGCGGTTCCGTGTTCCTGTACTCGGGACATTCCCGCGTCGGCCTGCTGGACCTCGCCTACATGGGCGATCAGATCGGCGCGCCGATCAAGATGAACCACGACCAGTACCAGATCTATGGCTTCTTCGGCTGCTCCAGCTACAGCTACTACAATCTTTCCTACTTCGCGGCGAAGGCCTCGAAGACCGATCCCGAAGGCACGAAGAACGCCGACATCATCACCAACTGCATCACGGGTTCCTTCGGGTCGATGACGGATTTCACCATCAAGACCCTGACCCCCATCTTCAACTGGTCCGCGCGCGGCACCAAGGCCACTTGGCAACAGATCATGAATTCCTACTCGGAGAGATTCCTGACCGGGGTCAACGGCGACGAGTAACCGGCTGCACAGCGCCGGGCGACGACTCCGCGCACCAGCGAGACGTAGCGCCCGCAATCCCGATGCGCTACGGTTACACAGGGAATGAAGACAAAGTCGGCATCTGAAGCCGCTATTGGGAGGAGTAGTTCGCGTTGACGGCGACGAGTGCTGAAGCCCTGCCGGCTGCCCGCGATACCACGGACGCGCCGCGGCGGTGGGCCGCCCCGCTATGGGTCGGCGCGCTGCTGATCGTGCTGGCGTTCCTGGTGATCTATCCGCTGCTGATGCTGGTGTTCGGTGCGCTGAGCGATTCCAACCCGATCGTCGACGGGTTCGGCGCCTTCCGGCCGTCGGCGAAGCACTTCTTCGACGTGCTGGCCAACGAGAACGTCCATCTCGCCTTCTTCAACGCCATCGTGGCCTGCGGCGGCGGGACCATCCTGGCGGTGGTGATCGGGCTCGCCTTCTCGTGGATCGTCGTGCGCACCAACACGCCGTTCAAGGGCTTCATCGCCGGCGCCAGCATGATCCCCCTGTTCGTGCCGCCACTGGTCGCCGGCGTCGCCTGGGGTATCCTGGGCTCGCCCAAGACCGGCCTCCTGAACACCGTGCTCAAATGGGTGGGCATCGACTTCCGCTTCGACTTCTACTCGATGAGCGGGCTGATCGTGGTGTTCGGCATCTACTATGCGCCGTACGTCTACATGTTCACCGCCTCGGCGCTCCGGAACATGGACCCGAGCCTCGAGGAAGCCTCGGAAGTGTCGGGCGCCTCGGCCTTCACCACCCTCTTCACCGTCACCTTCCCGCTGATCGCGCCCGCGATCCTGGCGGGCTCGCTGCTTTCCTTCGTGGTGATGCTGGGCATCTACGGCGTCCCGGCGGCGCTCGGTGCACCCGCCAACATCAGCGTGCTCACGACCTACATCTTCAAGCTCACCGCCTGGAGTCCGCCGCTCTACAACACCGCCGCCGCCGTCGCGATCCTGCTGATGGTGGTCACGGCGATCCTGGTGTGGGCGCAGCAGAGGGTCCTTTCCGGCAAGAGCTACGCCACGGTCGCCGGCAAGGCGTTCCGGCCGCGCGCTCTCAATCTCGGGCGATGGCGCTGGTTCACCTTCAGCCTGGCGCTGGTCTACCTGTTCGTCGTCGTCGTCCTGCCGACCTTGGCGCTGGTCATCGCCGCCTTCCGCAGGTTCCTGTTCTTCAAGGACTTCAGCGCGCTGTTCGACTGGAAGCAGTACAGCTGGGTCCATTTCAACAGCGTGTTCGACAATCCGCTGACCATGCTGTCGATCTGGAACACGCTGAAGGTCGGCGTCATCACGGCAGTGGTCGGCGGCGCGCTGGCCTTCGCCATCGGCTACACGGTGAACCGCACCACCGTCCGCGGCCGGCGCTCGATCGACCTTCTGGCGACGCTGCCGGTCGCCATCCCGGGCCTGGTCGTCGGCGTCGCCTATCTGTGGGCCTGGATCGGCCTGCCCGGCGGCCTCTACGGCACGATCTGGATCCTGGCACTGGCCTTCGTCGCGCGCTTCATGCCCGACACCGTGAAGGCGCTGTCGACCTCGTTTCTGCAGATCCACAGGGAGCTCGAGGAAGCCGCCTGGATCTGCGGCCGCGGGCTGTTGGGCACCATCCGCACGATCGTGCTGCCGCTCGCGAAGCCCGGCGTCGTGGCGTCGATGACGCTCTTGTTCGTGCTGGCGATCCGCGAGCTCGGCTCCTCACTGTTCCTCTACACCAGCGACACGATGGTGATGGCTGTGCTGCTGCTCGACTACTACGAGGGCGGAAACGTCGGGAAGACCGCGGCGTTCAGCCTGGTGCAGACGGTGATCCTGGGAGTCCTGCTGGGGCTCACGACCTGGATCTCACGCGAGACGACGCAGAACACCCGCTTCAACTGAACATCGTACCTGGAGGGAACACGGCAATGAAAAGGCGTACATTTACCAAGACCGCGGTGCTCGGAACCGCCGGCATCTTGACAGGTGGCCTGCCTGCGATGGCGCAGCAGGAGAAGTTCGGCACCAAGGAGGAGAGCGCCGCCGCCGAGAAGGAAGGAGGGCTCACCTACTACACGGCGAACTTCGCCGAGGTCGAGCAGGAGGTCATCAAGGAATTCAACAAGGTCTTCCCGAAGATCAAGGTGGCGATGGTGCGGGCCCCGGGCGGCCAGCTCATCTCCCGCATCAAGACGGAAGCCGCGGCGGGCAAGCTCGGCGCCGACGTCGTCAACCATTCCGACCGCGGCCTGATGCTGGAGCTGCAGGACCTGTTCCAGGACTACAAGCCGCCCAATGCCGCCGACTACCGGCCCGACGCGCTGGTCTCGCCCAAGCTGTGGCCGGGCGTCACGCTGGGCTGGGCGATCGCCTACAACACCCAGCTGGTGAAGACCGCGCCCAAGACCTGGAAGGACCTTCTGAACCCCGAATACAAGAACAAGCAGATCGGCCAGGTGGTCGGCCCGTCGGGCGGGACGACCTGGACCCGCATCATGTTCGAGCGCCAGGTGCTGGGCGAAGACTACTGGAAGCAGCAGGCAGCGCTGGGCATCGCGCTCTATCCGTCGGGCGCCCCGCTCTCCGACGCCCTGGTGCGTGGCGAGGTCTCGATCGCCCCGCTGCTCTACAACATCATCTACACCAAGATCGTCGAGGGTGCGCCGGCCGAGGCGGTCTTCGCGCCCGAGGGCGTGCCGATCATCCCCTATGCCGACGGCATTACCAAGACGTCCAAGAGCCCGAACGCCGCAAAGCTCTTCATGAACTGGCGTCTCAGCAAGGAAGGTCAGGCTTTCCAGATATCCAAGCTCGGCAACATCACCTCGATGAAGGAACCGCCCTCGTTCCCCAAGGGTTGGGACCCGAAGACGATCAAGGTGTGGGTGCCGAACTTCGAGCAGTTCGAGAAGCTGCGCGAGCCCTGGCTCAACGATTGGAACAAGACCTACGGCTACCGTCAGTGACAAGCGCGCTTCACATCGAGGACCTGGTCAAGCAGTTCGCGACGGGCAGGCCCGCCGTGGACGGCGTCAGCTTCGACGTCCCGGCGGGCGAGATCGTGGTG
>JAEZHS010000582.1 GCA_023436825.1 Pseudomonadota bacterium
TCGCCCGCCAGCGACAGGGCGCGCGCCATGCCGCGGTAGTCGAGCGCCTGCTGGCGATTGGCGGCGGACTGCTCGAACAGGGTGAGCGCCCCGGCCGAATCGCCGGCCAGCAGGGCGGCGCGGCCTTGCAGTTCCAGACGGTCGGCTTCGAGATCCGCCTGCTTGGACGGCGGAAGCGCGGCGACCGACTGGGCGAGGCCCGTGGCGTCGCTGCGATCGGCCGCGACCAGGCCGCGGATGAACCAGGCGCGCGGCACGACGTCCGGGTCCTTGGAGCCGCGTTCGATCACTTCCTGGGCGGCGCCGGTTGCAGTGCCGAGGTCGCCACTGCGGTAGGCGGCAGCGGCCTGCACCAGGATCAGCTCAGGCGGCACCGCAGCGCGCCGACGGTCGAGCTCGGCCCGTGCCTCGCGCACCGTGGCGATGGCGGCTTTCGGATCGCCCGCCTTCATCTGTGCGAGCGCGAGATTGTAGGCGACGTCGCCGATCGCGCCGGCATCGTCGCGTTCGTAGGCGCGCGACAGCGCCACCTTGTACTGGCGCACCGCCACGCTCGGCAGGTCCATCGACAGGGCTTGCGTCCCGGCCTTGTTGGCCTGGTCGAGCTTGATGTCGGGCGGCGGACCGGTGTCGGCCGGTGCGCCGCCGCCGCAAGCGGCGAGAGCCAGCGCCGACAGCAGCGCCAACCGCTGGCGCATCACGGCCGGACCTCGACCGCTGGGGCGCGACGGCTGGGCTGAGCAGGGGCGGTGCCACCGCCGCCGAACAGCCAGTGATGCCGCAGCTGCCCCAGCAGCAGCTCCAGCTCACGGGCGGCGATCTGGGCCTGCAGCAGCGTGGCCGGCATGGCGTCGGTCGTGTCCTGCACGTTGCGGGTGATCTGCGGCGTCGTCGCCGCGAGATTGCGGGTGGTGGTCTGCAGCGAGGTCAGGATCGAATCGGTCTTCACCAGGATCTGGGTGATGCGTGGATCCTTGGAGGTGCGCTCGAGCTGGGCGGCAAGCTCGCGCACGCTGACCAGCGAGGCCTCGAGGTCGGCCGACAGCTTTTCGTCGCTGATCAACCGGCCCGCCAGGCCCTGGCCGCTCTCGACCTTGCGTGCGATGCCGGCGGCCGAGGCCAGCGTCTGCTCCAGCGGGCCTTGCGGATCGGTGATGCGTTGGGCGACGGCGTTGAACGCCTGCACGGCTTTGTGAATTTCGTCGATCACCGGCACGACCTTGGCGCGCACTTCCTCGATCATCTCGCCCAGCGAATCGGTCGCTCCGCGTTCCGTGGTCGCTGCGATCACGGCGTACGTCCAGTCGAGCTCCGGCCCGGCGCCGCGCTGGATGTCGATATAGGCCGCACCGGCCACGCCGAACTGGCGACGGATCGAGACTACCGAATCGCGGCGGATGAAGGGCCGCATCTGGTCCTCGACGCGGGCGACGGCATGCATGCGCTGGTTGTTGGGATCGATGACGATGCGGCGCACCTCGCCGGCGCGCGTGCCCAGCACCTGGACCTCCGCGCCCGGCGCCAGGCCCGAGACGCCCTCGTCGGGCAGCAGGATACGTAGCGTGAAGGAGGGCTGGAACCAGTCCTTCAGCAGGCCGGCGTTGATCAGGACCGCGACGAACACGCCGATGCAAGCCAGCACCACCGCGCCAACGACCTCATCGAACTGGTAGACGCCGAAGATCGAGCGCTTCATCGTGACCTCCGCACCCGCATCAGTCCATGATCGTCCAGCCGGAACACCTGGTTAGGCTGGACGAACTGCGCGGCCTGCGTCGCGAGGCTCGCGGTGATCCACAGCACCGTGGCGCCACGGTCGCACGCCGCCGAGATCGCCTGGGCCATCGGCACGGCGAGATCGGAGGACTGGTCGAGCACCTGATCCTGTACCACGATCAGGTCGGGCGAGCCGAGAAATCCGCGCACGCAGGCGGCCCGCACCAGGGCGCGCATCGGCGTGGTCTCGCGCCGCCCGACCGGCAGGCCGGGCAGGCCGAACAGGCGGGCAAGTTCGGTGGCGTCGGCGACGGCCTCGGCCCGCGGCTCGTTGAAATGATAGGCCCGCGCGACCAGAACCGATTCCAGCACCGTCATGTGCGAGGGCCAGACATCGGTTCGTACCACGGCGCCGATGCGGCGCCGGCGATGAAAGCGCTCGCGCGGCGTGCGGGTCGTCCAGTCGACGCCGAGGAAGCGCACCTGACCGGCGCCGGGATCGGCGAGGCCCAGGCACAGGTCGACCAGCATGGCGGCGTCGTGCTCGTCCTCGACCTGAAGCAGTGCGACCTCGCCGCGCGGCAGCTCGAGGTCGAGGCGCGCCGTATGGGCCGAGAACTGCCGGTCCGCCAGGGCGACGCCCTGCAGGGACAAGACCGATCGGCCGGCACGCAGAGCCATCAGGCCACCAGGTCGAACAGGGTGTTGACCAGGAGGATGGCCAGTGCCGAGCGCACGAAGCCGCGCGGCACGAGCCGCTGCAGTTCGTCGGATTCATCGCGGCGGCCGAGGCCGGTGGAGCAACAGGTCAGCGCCACCATGTAGCCGATGATGATGCATTTCAGCGGTGGCACGATGAAGTCCTGGATCTTCATTGCCCGCAGCACGGTGTCGGAGAAATCCCAGATCGAGTAGGCGATCAGCTCCAGCCCGTAGGCGAGCATGTAGCTGGTCAGCATGGTCGAGCAGAGCAGCACGGTGGCCAGGCAGAACGCCCCGACGGCGAAGGCGACGGCGCGCGGCAGCACCAGCAGCGCCAGCGGATCGAGGCCCTGGATCTCCAGCAGCCTGAGCCAGCCCTTGGGCTGCGCCTCGCCAAGCTCGATCAGCGTGGCCGTACCGCTCCTGCCGAACACGATCAGGCCGACCAGGATGGGCACCAGCTCGCGGATCAACAGGATGACGATCACCGGACCGACCAGGCCGGTCGTGCCGGTCTGCGCCAGCCAGTAGACCGCCTGCGTCACCAGGGCGAAGCCCACCAACATGCCGGTCACGACCGTCGTCACCAGCGACCGCACCGCCACCTCGCGAAGCATGCGGTTGAACTCGATCGAGACCGGGCCGCGCCACGCCTCGCGCCGAAACGCCACGAATGCGACGGTCGCGGCAAATGACATGAACAGCAGCAGTCGGCTGGCGCCGGAGATGGTGGTGGCGCCGAGCGCGGCGACGGCGCGTCGCGGCCAGGGCCGCGGGTCATAACGTCGGGCGCCGGCGATCATATGCGACCGACCATCACGAAGGTGCGCATGTTGCCGGTCTCGGGCAGGAAGTAGCTGCCGCGCGGGCGGAACAGGAACTGGGTCGACAGGAGATCGTAGGCCGTCTCGGACGCCGCGATGGTACGGCGCGCCGTCGTGGCGGCCAGCACCTTGGCGATGCCGATCGCGCCGCCCCACAGGTTGCGGCTCGGCGGCTCGGTGCTGATGGTCGAGGCCATCACCGTGCCGATGTCGATGGCAAGGCGGAAGTCGAGACTGGTGCTCCAGCGATCCTCCAGCTCGATCAGGCGATCGCGCAGCTCGAGCATGGCCGTCGCCATGCACATCGCATGGCCCTCGACCGACCTACGGTCGCGCAGGAAGGCCGCCAGCACGATCTGGTCGTCGAGCAGGGCCGCATAGCACACGCCGCTCGTCTCGATGGTGCTTCGCAATTCTTGGACGATGGCGTCCATTGCCGTGCGCTGGCCGCTGTCGGACGGACGCTGGGCGACTGTCGTCCAGTTCGGCAGCTTGATGACTCCGATCGCCGCTCGGTCGATCGCGCTCTCGATCAGGCTTTCCATCGGCGCGTTGTGAGCCAGCAGTGTGCGTTCGAGACGTGTCTGGCGCTGGGCGAAGCTGTCGAGCGCCGGCGCGGGAGTCGTTTCGCCTTCCGCAGCTGCCGCTGATGCTGCTGCCGCCACCACCGTTGCCCGCGGCGCGGCCGGCGCCGGCGCGGCCGCAGCGGTGAACCGCAGCGCCAGCAGGATCGACAAGGCGTCGCAGAATGTCGCCAGCCCCGTCGCCCGGTCGCCGCGCTGCGGATCCTCGATCGAGAGCATGCCCAGCAATCGCCCGGCCATCAGGATGGGCGCGATATAGACGTTGCTGATCTCGAGCGGCCGCAGGTAGGTCGCGAACAGTTCCGACGTACGCTTGTCCTGGCCGGCCTCGGCGGTATCGATCGCCTTTCCCTGGCCAAGTGCTGCGAAAAGGTTGGGCATCTCGTCGCGATGGAGCGCCAGGCCGGTCGTATGATCGTTCACGCTGGTGTCGAAGCAATCCTCGCAGCTCAGCGTGCGACCGTCGCGGCTCAGGCGCCAGATCGCGATGCGCTTGGCGGCGCAGGCGGTGGCGGCGCTCTCCGTGGCCCGGGCGAGCCCGGATTCCTCGGCGTCGGCGGCCACGGCATCGTGCGCCAGGTCGATGAAGGTCTGGGTGCGGGTTTCCAACGCATGCTGACGTGTGGCCGCGGCGTCGGCGCGTCGTTCGGCGAGGACGTTGCGCCAGGCCAGCAGCCCGGTCAGGCCGGCGACGATCACCACGACGGCGATCGACATGACGAGGGCCGTGATGCCGCTGTCGGCGACGAAGCCCACGAAGTCGGTCTCGGGCACGACGATGAGCACGATCCAGTCGCGGCTGGTGAGCCGCCGCACCGGTTCGGACGAGACGATGATGCGCTCATGGCCGAAGTCCAGGACCTTGCGGCCGTAGCCTTCGATCCGCAGCAGGTCATAGGCGCGCGTCAGCACCGGATCGCCGACCTCGTCGAGCCGTGGCGCCTTCGCCTCCGGATCGTTGGCCGGCAGCCAGTCGGCGTCGGGATAGGCGATGATGCGGCCCGCCGGATCGACGATCAACGCCCGGCCCCGAGTGCCGATGTGGAGCTGTTCGAGGTAGGCGCAAAGCGTGGCCAGCTCGATATCGACGGCGATGACGGCCTGCAGCTTGCCGTCGCTGTCGAAACGCGGCAGCGCCACCGTGAGGCCGGGCTTGCGCAACGTGTAGAAGAGGTAGGTGTCGGTCCAGAACATCTTCCGCGTGCTTTCGGCGCCCTGGAACCATGGCCGCGTGCGCGGATCGAACGTGTCGCCGGGATCCTCCTCGATGGCGATCGTCTTGTTCGCACCGTCACGCCTTTCCCAGGTGACTCGCCGGCCCTCGCGACGGTCGATCAGCTTGGTGTCGAAGCCGCCCTTCTCGTTGCGCACGACGAAGACGTAGTTGCCCGCGGCGTCGGCGTAGCTGAAGGCCGAGACGGACGGGATGCTGGCGATGGCGTAGCGGGCGAATCGCTCCATTTCGGGCGCCGCCTCGATGGCGTTGCGTCCGGCGCCTGCGGCGTCGGCCAATGTCAGGAACTGCTGCGGCGGCGTCAGGTAAGAACGCATCTGGGCGCCGACCCGCCGGTCGATCGCCGTGATCAGATCGTTGCTGAGCGTGACCGCGCCCTGGCGGTTGGCGCTGTAGACGAAATAGGCGATGGCCGCGACCAGCACGACCACCACCACCACGCCCACCATCGGCAGGCCGTGGCGTAGCGCGGCGCGCAGACGTGATTCTCTGCGGTCACGCGCTGCCGCGTCCGACGGGGCTGTCGGGGCCGGTGTGGCAGCCGGCTGCAGCGCAGGTTTAGGCGAGCGCGCCATGTGGCCGCCAGTCTACCGCATTGGCTGCGATCCGTTGAGACCGTCAGTGCGCCTTCAACGGGTGTTCCTGGGCTCGCCCGGCTGGCGCGGCAGGAATATCGTCAAGATTCCCAGCAACAGAAGGAACGGCGTGACCTTGTAGACGGTCTCGATGCTGGTCCAGTCCGCCAGCTCGCCGAGAGCGGCCGCGCCCAGCCCGCCGAGGCCGAAGGAGAAGCCGAAGAACATGCCGGCGACCAGGCCGACGCGGCCCGGCATGAGTTCCTGGGCGTAGACCAGGATGGCCGAGAAGGCCGAGGCCATGATCATGGCCACGACGACCGCGAGCACGCCCGTCCAGAAGAGATTGGCGTAGGGCAGCATCAGCGCGAAGGGCAGGGCGCCCAGGATCGAGAACCACATCACCGGGATGCGGCCGATCCGGTCGCCGACCGCGCCGCCGGCAATGGTACCGGCGACGATGCCGACCAGGAAGGCGAACAGGTAGAACTGTGCCGTCGCCACGTCGATGCCGAATCTGGCCATCAGATAGAGCGTGAAGTAGGAGCCGAGGCTGGCGCTGTAGACGTTCTTGGAGAAGAGCAGCGCCACCAGGATGGCGACAGCGACGGCGACGCGGCGGCGCGACAGGGTGGGAGCGACGGACGCCGCCGAGGCGGCCTTGCGCGCCGCTGGCTTCCGTTCGGCCTGCCGTCGCGCGTACCAGCCGCCGACCTGGAACAGCACGAACATCGCCACCAGGGCCGCGGCCGAGAACCAGACGATGCTGTGCTGGCCGTGCGGCACCACGATGAAGGCTGCAAGCAACGGCCCGGCTGCCGATCCCATGTTGCCGCCGACCTGGAACAGCGACTGCGCCAGACCGTAGCGGCCGCCCGACGCCATCCGCGCCACGCGCGAGGCCTCGGGATGGAACACCGACGAGCCCATGCCGATCAGGGCCGCCGCGAACAGGATCATGGGATAGGAGTCGGCGCGCGACATCAGCAGCAGGCCGACCAGGGTGAAGCCCATGCCGACCATGAGGGAATAGGGCTGGGGCTTCTTGTCGGTGTAGAGCCCGACCAGTGGCTGCAGCATCGATGCAGTGCACTGGAAGGCGAGCGTGATCAGGCCGACCTGGCCGAAGCTCAGCGCGTAGTTCTCCTTGAGGATGGGATAGAGCGCCGGGACCAGCGACTGCATCATGTCGTTGAGCAGATGGCAGAAGCTCAGCGAGAGGATGACCGCGAAGGTCGTGGTGCTGGCCGAGGCCGTCGATGCTGATGCTGTGGAAACCGCAGGCGCCGCGGCGGGAGCCGTCCCCGCCGACAAGGTACTATCGCTCATATTTACACAATAACAGATGAGGTTTGCGACGCCACCGCCGCGCCGGCAAGCCAGCGTTGCAGCTTGAGTCACCGCCTCCCCATCGTAGCTGCAACTCATGTTCCTCTCACCCGCTAGGGGGAGAGGCTAGGAGAGGGGCTTCGAAGGCCGTCTGTAACCCCTCACCCTAACCTCTCCCCTAGCGGGGAAGAGGAGCTTGAACGATGGGAAGAAGAAGCGGATGGAACCTTCAGTGCAGTCGGAATGTTATCTCCTCTCCGATGGCGCTAGACCAACCCATCCGTGGCACGCATACCGATGTGCCGGCCCGGCTCGACCGGCTGCCGTGGAGCAGATTCCATCGGCTGGTGGTGGTCGCGCTCGGCATCACCTGGATTCTCGACGGCCTCGAAGTCACCTTGGCCGGGTCGGTCGCGGCGGCGCTGCAGACCAGCCCGCGCCTGCAGCTCACGGCCGAGCAGGTCGGCCTGACCGGCAGTGCCTATCTCGCCGGCGCGGTGTTGGGCTCGTTGTTCTTCGGCCATCTCACCGATCGGCTGGGCCGCAAGAAGCTGTTCAACGTGACGCTCGGTGTCTATCTGGTGGCCACCGCCCTCACTGCCTTCTCGTGGGACTTCTGGAGCTTCCTCCTGTTCCGCTTCTTCACCGGCGCGGGCATCGGCGGCGAATATTCGGCCATCAACTCGGCGATCCAGGAGCTGATCCCGGCGCGTCTGCGTGGGCGCGTCGATCTCGCCATCAACGGCAGCTTCTGGGTCGGCGCGGCGGGCGGCGCGCTGCTCTCGGTGTGGCTGCTCGATCCCGCGGTGCTCGGTCCCGACCTGGGTTGGCGGCTCGCCTTCGGCAGCGGCGCCGTGCTCGGCCTGGTGATCCTCTACCTGCGCCGCTTCCTGCCCGAGAGTCCCCGGTGGCTGATGCTGCACGGGCAGCCGGGCGAGGCGGCGCGTGTCGTCGACGGCATCGAGGCGCGGGTCGTCGCCAGCGAAGGCGTGACCCTGCCGCCGGTCACGACGCGGCTAGCGCTCGGCGCCACGCATCGGGTGACCATGCTGTCGGTGGCGCGTACGCTGCTTTCGGATTACCCCGGCCGCACCACGCTCGGCCTTGTGCTGATGGCGGCGCAGGCGTTCGTCTACAACGCCATCTTCTTTACCTACGCCTTGGTGCTGACCCGGTTCTATGGCATCGAGGCCGACAAGGTCGGGCTCTACATCCTGCCGTTCGCGCTCGGCAATTTCCTCGGCCCGCTGCTGCTCGGGCCGTTGTTCGATTCGGTCGGCCGCAAGACCATGATCTTTGCGACCTATGGGCTGTCGGGCGTGCTGCTGGCCGTGACCGGCTGGCTGTTTGCCCAGGGCGCGCTGAACGCCACGACACAGACGGCGATGTGGAGCGTGGTGTTCTTCTTCGCCTCGGCGGCGGCCAGCGCCGCCTACCTGACCGTGGGCGAGTGCTTCCCATTGGAGATCCGTGCACTCACCATCGCGCTGTTCTACGCCTTCGGCACCTTGCTGGGCGGCGTCGGCGGACCGTGGCTGTTCGGCGTGCTGATCGCCAGCGAGAGCCCGACCGAGATCGTGACGGGCTACATGCTGGGGGCGGCCTTGATGATCGTGGCCGCCCTGGTAACCCTGCGGCTGGGAGTCAAGGCCGAATGCCGGCCGCTGGAGGAGGTGGCGCCGCCCCTGTCGGTGCGCGTCGAGCTTGCCGATCCGCCGGAAAAGCGGTGATAATCGACCATCGTCCATCCTCCCGCCGACGAGGTGATGGAATGACTCCAGACGAACTCACGACTGCTCTTGGGCAGGCCGCCGCCAAGGTTTGGGGCCAGCTGCCGGCGTATGTCCAGCACGACCTGTTCGAAGCGGCAGTACGATCGGCCGGCAAAGGCGCGCGCGAGGAGCTGGCCGTCTTCCTTCACCGGCGGCATCCCCGTACCACCGACGGCGAGGATTCCGGCAGAAGGGTGCCCGAGCCGGATAGCTTGGGCGGCTGAGCCGCCAGCCTCGAGCGAGCATCAATCGATCCTGCGGGTGCACCAGATCACAACGCAGATTCCGATGATCGCGGCGACTGTTACCGTGATCATGACGATGCCCAGGCTGGTGAACAGCATCTCCCAGATCGTCTGCATGATGTTTTAAGGCGCGCGGACGCCGCCGGGTTGCCGACGGCCGGGCGCAAAGCCCCACCAGGCAACCGGGAAGGCAATGACGCAAAGCGCCGCCATTGGCAGAAACGCCAGCCCGCCATGGTCGGCGTAGAGCGTTCCCGACAACCACGTCAGGCCGGCTGTCACGAGACCGGCGCCGAAGGCATAGAGCGCCTGGGCTGTGGCGGCCACCCCTGATGGAACGACGTTGCCGATGACGCGCATGCAAGCGAGGTGGAGCAGGGCGAAGGTGAAGCCGTGCAGCGGTTGCAGGACGGCCAGCAGCTCGACCGAAGTCGTGAAGCCCATGGCCGACCAGCGGACGACGCCGGCGATGGTCGCGAGCAGGGCAGCCCCGCGAGCATCGAGCCGATCGAGCAGCCACGGCCCGATCAGGAGGAACACGATGACTTCGGCTGCCACCGCCTCGGCCCACAGCGCACTGATGACCGGGGCCGGAAGTCCGGCGGCGCTCCAGCGAATCACTGCGAATGCGTCATAGAGCGCGTGACTGCCATAGACCAGGGCCGAGACAACGATGACGACGCGAAACGCCGGCAGTTTGAGAAGACTGCGCACTTTGGCCGCCCCGCGCGTGTTGTCTTCGACCGACTGCGCATCAGGATGCGTTGCGGGAATCCATGCGGCCGCAGCGGCGGCCACGATCAGGAGCGCCACATTCGTCCATATGATCGGGCTGAGATCGGCGGGGCCTATCAGTTGTCCGATGACGAGCGTGCCCACCAGGAAAGCGGCCGATGCCGCGCCACGTATCCAGCCGTATTCAAACGGCCTTCCCGCCCTCGCAGGTCTCGCCGTGTTGACCGTCAGCGCATCGGCCAGCGAGGTGGTCGGTGCAAGCGCGGCGGCTTGAACGACTGCGATCAGAAGAATGAGCCAGAAGGTACTCGCTGATGAGTACGCGGCTGCCGCTGCCGCCGCCACCAGGATACAGGTTGCGAGAACGAGGCGCAGAGAGACGACGAGGTCGGCGAGCCGTCCGATCGCGGGGCCGGCTGCCAGGCGCATCGCCAATCCGGCGGCGAGGATCAGTCCGATCTGCTGCGGCGCCAGGCCTTTGCTTTCGAACAGTTTCGGCCAGTACGGCGACGCCACTCCAAAGGCGCCGTACAAGGCAATGTAGAGAAGAATGTACGCACCGGGAGAGTGCACTGGCCTTGAACGCGAGACGTTGCGTCGCCGTTGCTATGCATTTGCTGTGATTGCATTGGCCATGAAGGCCGGAATAGGCTGCGCCCGTTTAGCCAAGGGAGTGTGTATGTGTAACGCCTGTCTTCCCGCCGGACTGTCTCGTCGTCTCATGTTGGGAGCCGGTCTGGCCGCAGCGGCTGCCGCACCGTTCGCCGGTGGCGCGCAGGCCCAGCCGGCGAGAGCCGCCGAAACGCCGGATGCGGCGCTGAAACTCCTGATTGACGGCAATGCCCGCTATGTCGCGAACAACATGAACGAGCGCGACTTCTCGGCCACCCGGGCAGCCCGCACACGCGGCCAGGCGCCGTTCGCGGCGATCCTCGGCTGCGCCGATTCCCGCGTTGCGCCGGAACTGGCCTTCGACCAGGCGCCGGGCGATCTGTTCGTGGTGCGCGTTGCCGGCAACTTCGTCACGACCGAGGGGCTGGCCAGCCTGGAGTTCGGCGCCGCCGTGCTCGGCACCAAGGTGATCATGGTGCTGGGCCACACGAGCTGCGGCGCCGTCAACGCGACGGTCGATGCGCTGCAGAAGGGCAACAATCTGCCGGGCCACATTGCCGACCTGGTCCGCGCCATGAAGCCCGGCGTCGAGCCTGCCCTGAAGCAGTCGGGCGACGATCTCTACCAGCGCGCCGTGGTGGCGAACGTCCGCTACAACGTACAGCAGCTGCTCGCGGCCAAGCCGATCCTGGCCGACATGGTGGCGGCCAAGAAGCTCAGCGTCGTCGGCGGCGTGTACGACCTTGCCACGGGCAAGGTCACGCAGGTCTAGGTCTTTGCCGGGGCCGCGTCATGGTCTTCCGGAC